>JBKPOL010000306.1:0-22458 GCA_046733075.1 Pseudomonadota bacterium
GCGCACGACTGCTGACGAGGCACGGTCGTTGAAACCTTGCCGCTCCAGATTGCCGATGTTGCGATCGGTGGTGAATGATTGCCCGCGGAAGTCTTCCCGCGAGTAGAACGTGACCTGTGCCGCAGCTTGGGTCGCGACCACCAGGCCGACGATGCCCATCGCTGTCCTGAGTGAGTTGCCCATACGTTTCCTCCGTTCTTGCATCATGAGATGCAAACATATTTTAAGGTAACGGATGAGCTGCTTTTCTGCTGTCGGCGACGCCTTGGATGGGATGTAAGACATCACCGCAAAAAGGTGGGAACACTTACATCGAAGCTACGCAGCGTGGCGCACGGCTGCGTGACAGCCGCGCCAAGTAAGACTTACAGCGTAAGCCATGCGGCGCCGCGTACGCCACTGGAATCGCCGTGCGCGTGGCGTACAAGTTCCGTGTCAACGCGATCGCTGAAGATCCAGCGCGTCCAGAGCCGCGGCACGCTCTTGTACCAGCGATCAACGTTGGAGAGCCCGCCGCCGAGGACGATGAGGTCCGGGTCGACGATGTTCACCACATGAGCGAGGGACCGCGCAAGACGGTCCTCGTAACGCACGAGGGCTCCATCGCACGCCGCGTCATGTTCTGCGGCGCGCGCCACGATCTCCTCCGCGGGCAACGACTCGCCCCTTGCGGCGCGCTCGCGGTAGTCGCGCGCGAGTCCCGGACCGGAGAGCCATGTCTCGATGCAGCCGTGTTGTCCACAAAAGCACGCGGCGCCGGGACGCTCCTCGTCGTTCGGCCACGGCAACGGATTGTGTCCCCACTCGCCGCCGATGGCGTTGCGTCCTTCGATTACGCGACCGCGAACGACGATGCCACCGCCGACGCCGGTCCCCAGGATCACACCGAATACGATGTTCGCTCCGCGCCCGGCGCCATCTGTTGCCTCCGAGAGCGCGAAGCAGTTCGCGTCATTGGCCAGCGCGACCGATCGACCGAGCCGCGTCTCGAGATCGCGCTTCACGGGCATGCCGTTCATATACGTTGAATTCGACCCTCGCAGCAGTCCCGTTGCGCGGGACAGCGAGCCGGGCGTGCCGATGCCGACACGGGCGCTGCCGGCGGCAACGCCACAAGCAGCTTCAGCCTCCGCCACGAGCCGCGTCACCAGCGCGAGCATCGCGTCGTAGTCGTCGCGGGGCGTCGGCTCGCGACGTCTCAAACGTTCCCGCCCGGCCGGGTCGAATGCGATGATCTCCGTCTTCGTTCCGCCGACATCGACGCCGATGCGGAGCGTGTCGAGTGATGTACGCGACGACGCGTCCGTACGCGCAAACACTTCCCGGCCACCGGGAACCTCGCGCTTGGCGACCTCTCCGCGCGCTTCCAGATGCGACAGTGCGCTTCGCACCTCGTCGGCCGTTACCGAAGCGACGGCACCCACCGCCCATCCCGCAATACCTTCGACCGTGTCGGCCGCGGCCGGATGCGTTGCGAGGTAGCCGCGGATTGCGTCGATCAGCGTTTCGAAGCGTGGTGGGTGGTGGTGCGGCGATTCGGCAGGCATCGTTTGTCCATGGCAGGGTTTCAAGTTGACGTCGTCACCGGCATACGGAATATTACCGGCTTGCTACTCGAGGCGGTTCTGCCCTACAACCACGACTTCGTGAATTTCGGAGCGGAAGCCCGAAAAGGGCTGCGAGACCGGGCGCGAGGTGAGGTCGTCATCACAATGAAACGATTGCTCGCCGTCGTCGCGTTCTTCGTTCCGCTTGCCGCCGTCGCGCAGGGACAGCTCAACCTCTACTGCAGTTCGCCCAACACCACCTGGTGCCAGGGCATGGCCGTCGGCTTCGAGAAAGCCACGGGCACGCGCGTCGCCGTCGTGCAGAAGGCAACCGGCGAGATGTTCGCGCAAATCAAGGCCGAAGCGGCGAATCCCAAGGGCGACATCTGGTGGGCCGGTGCCGCCGATGCGTATCTCCAGGCCGCCGAAGAGGGATTGCTCGACGAATACCGGTCTCCGAACGTCGCGCAGCTCTACGATTGGGCGCAGCGGATCACCGCGCTTTCGAACGGACGCGTGTCGGGCGTGTACGGCGGCATCATCGCGCTCGGCTATAACACGGAGCTCATGTCGCGGAAGAAGCTGCCCATTCCCAAATGCTGGAAGGACCTGACGAACCCCGTCTACAAGGGCGAGGTGATGCTGGGCAATCCCAACTCCTCCGGCACGGCGTATCTGATGCTGGCCACGCTCGTCCAGGTCTTCGGGGAAGACGAAGCATTCTCTTACCTGCGCGCCGTGCATCCGAACGTCAATCAGTATGCGCGCTCGGGCATCGGTCCCATGACGGCGATCACGCGTGGTGAAACGGCACTGGGAAGCACGGTGCTGCATGGCGTGATCAACGAGATCGTGCGCGGCTTCCCCGTCGAGCCCGTGCTGCCATGCGAAGGCGTCGGGTATGAAGTCGGGTCGGTCGCAATCATCAAGGGCACGCGCAACGCCGATGCCGCGCGCAAGTTCGTCGATTGGGCGTTGTCGCCGCAGGGCCAGCAGGTGGGCCTCGACGTCAAGGAGTACGCGATCCCGACGAATCGCAATGTGACGCTGCCACCGCAGGTGCCTCCGCTCACCTCCATCAACGTGATCCCGTACGACTTCGCCAAGTACGGCTCCTCGGCGGAACGCAAGCGGCTGCTCGAGCGCTGGGAGAAGGAAATCAACTCCGGCGCAAGATGAGCCGCTCACGCCGGCTCGCCCTCGGGTGGCTGGCGGTCGGCGTGGCCGGTTTTGGGCTTGCGCCCTGGTATGCGCTGCAGGAGGGCCTGCTTGCACCGCTATGGCTCGCCAGTTACTCCGGCAAGGACAACGCATCGGCGTTGATTCAGCTGATTCGCCACGGCCGCGCGTGGCTCCTGCCAGTCGGGTTGCTTCTGGTCGCCGGGTGCGTGCTCGCGTTCCATAGCAAGGCGCGGAGGCAGCAATCGAACGGGTTGATTGCGATCGGTGTCGCCGGCCTCCTCTATCTGCTGGTGCAAGGATTTGCGATCGGACCGCGCGGCCCTTCATACGCGTGGCTTCAATCGCTGTTTCCGGGTGCCCGCCTCGCACAGACCGGAATGGGCCTTGGCGCCGCGCTCGCCGCTTCGTCGTTCGCAATGCTATTCGGCATTGGACTCGCCGCACGCGGGCGGTTCAAGGGCGATCCGTTCGTTGCATGCAGCGTGGTCGCAATCAGCCTGCTGCTCGCAGCATTCACGTTCTATCCGGTCATCACGATTTTTATGCAGGCCGTTCAGAACGCGGAAGGCATGTACTCGGTACAGGCGCTTGCCGCACGCCTCGCCACGCAGAAAATCTGGAGCATTGCGTGCATCGACGGCGCTTCGCGCTGTGGCATCGCGTGGAACACGCTGATTCTTGCCGTGCTCTGCGCATCGATCGCCACCGCGCTGGGGCTCGCGTTCGCACTGATCATGACCCGGACACCGTTTCGCTACAAGAAGCTGCTGCGCATGCTCTCGGTACTGCCGATCATCACGCCGCCGTTCGTCATCGGCCTCGGACTCATCCTCCTCTTCGGTCGCTCGGGCATCGTCAATCATCTGCTGGAATGGGCCTTTCACATTGAGCCCACGCGGTGGATCTACGGTCTGCCCGGTGTGCTCCTCGCGCAGGTCTTCGCGTTCACGCCGATCGCATTCCTGGTGCTGATCGGCGTGGTGGAGGGGGTTGCGCCCTCGATGGAAGAAGCGGCACAAACGCTCGGCGCGGATCGCTGGCGCACGTTCCTCGATATCTCGCTGCCGCTGATGCGACCGGGCCTCGCCAACGCGTTCCTGATCACGTTCATCGAATCGATCGCCGATTTCGGCAACCCGCTGGTGCTCGGTGGAAACTTCGGCGTCCTGTCGACGGAAGTGTTCTTCTCGGTGGTCGGTGCGCAACTCGACCCCGGACGCGCGGCCGCACTCGGCATCCTCCTGCTGCTCTTCGCGCTTGCCGCGTTCCTGATCCAGCGGCGCGTTCTCGGCCGAAGCTCCTACGCGTCCGTGACGGGCAAGGGGGACGCGGGCGTTCCTGCGCCGTTGCCGGCCGGTTTGCAACGCCTCTGCGCTGCGCTGGCAGCTCCGTGGATCGCGCTCACCATCATCGTTTACGCGATGGCGCTATGCGGCGGATTTGTCGAGCTGTGGGGCCGCGACTACACGCCCACGCTGCGTCACTACGTCAACGCGTTCGGCATCGAATGGGGGCCGAACGGCGTGATCTGGACGGGCGCTGCCTGGAGCTCGTTCTGGACCACTGTCAAGCTTTCGGCGATCGGCGCCCCTTTAACCGCGGCGCTCGGGCTGCTTGCGGCGTACCTGCTGACGCGCCAGCGCTTCGCCGGGCAATCGGCGTTCGAATTCGGCACGATGATGTCGTTTGCCATCCCTGGCACCGTCATCGGTGTGTCGTACATCCTCGCCTTCAACGTACCGCCGATCGAGATCACCGGTACGGCGCTGATCCTGGTCGTCTGCAACGTGTTTAGGAACATGCCGGTCGGCGTCCGTGCGGGCATCGCCTCGATGGCGCAGATCGACCGGAGCCTGGATGAAGCCTCCGCCACGCTCGGTGCGCGGGGCTTCACGGTGCTCCGCACGGTCCTCTATCCGCTCCTGAAACCCGCCGTCGTCGCGGCACTCGTCTATAGTCTCGTTCGCGCGATGACCACGGTGTCCGCGGTGATCTTCCTGGTATCCGCGCACTACGAATGGGCAACCACGTACATCATCAATCGCGTGGTCAACGGCGACTACGGCGTTGCGATCGCCTACAGCTCGGTGCTGATCGTGCTGATGCTCGCGGTCATCGGCCTGATCCAGGTGCTGGTTGGCCAGCGCCGGCTCGGGCGTCGCCTGCCGGTCGCAACGCGAACCACCGTCCCGGCGGCCGCGCAAGTTGCGACGAGCACGGCATGAAATGTTCATGAAGGCCGCCTCGATCCAGTTCCGCGACGTGACGAAGCGCTACGGCGAGGTGACGGCGGTCGATCGCGTCGCATTCGACATCGCCGCGGGAACGCTCGTCACGTTGCTTGGGCCATCGGGCTGCGGCAAGACAACGACGCTCCGTCTGATCGCCGGGCTGGAACTGCCGACCGTCGGCACGATTCGCATCGGCGAGCGCGACGTGACCCACGTGCCCGCGGCGGAACGCGATGTCTCGATGGTCTTCCAGAGCTACGCATTGTTTCCGCACATGACCGTCATCGAGAACGTGCGTTACGGGCTCATCGTCTCGAAGATGCCGCGCGCACAGGCCGACGAGCGCGCTCGGGCCGCGCTCGCCACGGTTGGCTTGAGCGGTTACGACGAACGACTGCCGTCCGAACTCTCCGGCGGACAACAGCAGCGGGTCGCGGTGGCGCGTGCCTTGGTGCTCGAGCCGTCGGTGTTACTGTTGGACGAGCCGCTGTCGAATCTCGACGCACGCCTGCGGCGGCAAATGCGCGACGAGATCCGTGAGTTGCAGCAGCGCTTGTCGCTCACCGTCGTCTACGTCACGCACGACCAGGGCGAAGCGATGGCAGTGTCCGATCGAATCATTGTGATGAACCGGGCGACGATCGCGCAGGAAGGCGCGCCCCGCGAGCTGTACGAAGAGCCGCGTGATCCGTTTGTCGCGGGCTTCATGGGCGATGCGAACCGCGTGCGCGGCCTGCTTTCGCATCGCGACGGAACGCTCGGTGAAGTGACGCTCGGCGCGACGACGCTGTCCCTGCCGCATCGAGGTCTGGGCGATGGCGAGGTCGAGGTGTCCATCCGCCCCGAATCGATCGTGCTGAAGCCTCGGGGGGCGACGCCGCTTGTCGGCACGATACGCAAGGCTGCCTACCTCGGAGGCGTCATGGAGTACACAGTCGACAGCGCGATCGGGTCGCTGTTCGCCGTATCTACAGCCGTCGACCACCCGTATGCCACCGGCGACGGCGTGTCGATCGAGCTTGCCCGGCACGGCGTCGTGCTCGTTCCTCCCGGAGCGGGAATTGGAAGCGGCTGAACTCGTCGCGCGAGCGCGTTTCGCCGCGGAGCTCGTGCGGGAGGCGGGCGCGCTGGCGCTCCGCTATTTTCAACGGGAACTCGCTTACACCGCCGAATCGAAGGGCGTGCAGCAGGATTGGGTCAGCATTGCCGATCACGCGGTCGAAGCGCATTGCCGTACGCGACTGTCCGCTGCGTTCCCAGGCGATGCAATGCTCGGCGAAGAAACGGGTGGTGCGGTCGCCGATCGCCTCTGGGTGATCGATCCGATCGATGGCACGCTGAACTTCGTGCACGGCGTGCGCTACTGGTGCGTGTCGATCGTGTTCATTCTCAATGGAGAACGCCAGATAGGCGCGGTCTACGACCCGCCCCACGACGAGCTCTTCTTCGCAACTGCCGGCGGCGGCTCACGATTGAACGGTCATCCGATGCACGTCTCGGATTGCACGCGGCTCGACCGGGCGCTCGTCATGCAGGGGTATGTGCAGCGGCACGACTTCGAGGCGCACCTCGAGCTGCGGCGAGCCCTGATCCTTGCGGGCGCGGAAGTGAAGGATCATGGCGCGGGCGCATTGATGCTCGCGCACGTCGCGACGGGCCGCTTCGATGCTTACCTCGAACCCCACATGCATCCGTGGGATGCGAGTGCGGGACTGCTGATGGTCGAAGAAGCCGGCGGGCGGATACTTGCCTATCCGGGTCCCAACGGCCTGCAGGCCGGCGGTGCGGTCATGGCAAGCGCCCCCGCACTGTACGATCGATTGCGCGCGATGGCGGGCTGGTAGGATTCGCGCGCGGTCAGAGGCGAATCTGGCCGCTGTACCACTGCTCCTGCACGCTAATCAGATCCCGGCGCACGGCGGGGGGAAATCCCGCGCGACCGCCGCGGCGGTCGGTCAGCAGATCCTCGAAGAGCTCGGGCGCCCCGCGCATGTCGTTCCAATGGACGGCGATGAGGTTGCAGATCCGCGGATACTGGCTCGCGAGCGCGCACGGCGCCTTGTCCGCCGGAAAGGCGTCGAACCACTTCTCGGTGACCGGCAGCAGATATCCGGCCGGACGCGCCTTTCGCACGCTGCTCCAGTCCTCGAGCTCGGCCTTCGGCTGCACGGGCGCAACCACCGATGAAGCGCGCGGAATCGTCTGCACGACGTCGTTGTGATCCTTCCATCCCCCTCGATTGCGGCTGTAGATCGACATGCTGCATCTCCGGCGTAGGTCCGACCCTCGGTGCGCTAGTGGCGATTGATACGCCACGAGCTCCGGGCATGCGCAAGGATGCCATGCAATGTCGTTCTCGTTCAAGCGCCAGGGCGTCGGCCGGGGTCCTCCAGGAGCCGTCCTCAAGGCAACGAGCAGAAGACCGGACCCTCGATCAGCCACCCCTGAAGCAACATCGAGCCGATCTCGCTGTGACTCGTCACGTAGCGGTGGCTCGCCTGGCCGCCCTTGCCGTTGTTGTACATCCGCACCACCGGTACCCGATCGGGTAGGCATGCGCCGATTTCGTTGGGCCTCTCCGTCCTGAACACCAGTCCCTCGAACATCCACAGCGGGTTGTTCATCACATCCTCGCACTCGTTCGGGAGGATCGTGAAGAAATGGGAATTCGGCCCGACGCCCGGCTTGCCCAAGAAACGACACGCCGCGATCCCTTGTGAACTGGTCGGCGCATACACCTTGAATTCGTAACCGGTCCGCAACCAGCCGGCAATCGGCGTGCCCGCGTCGAGGATCCCAATTTCGGTGGCGTCCGCCGTCATGAAGTAGTGATCGAGCGAAGGGTTGTAGTATTCGATGGCCCACTGTTCGCCTGGACCGGGCGGGAGCGGCTCTGCACGATCGAGCAGGAGGACATCGTCGCCGCCTCCGGCAACGCGAGTCATTCGTGCACTGGTCGCGCGGGCGAGCGGATTGTCGGCGACGTACGCGTTCAGGAAGGTAAGGGACCACGTGAAGATGTCGTTCGCTGACGCGGCATCGAAGCCGTGCTGGACGCCCTGCAGCAGCACGAGTTGCCGCACACCGGTCAGCCGCGTCATGCCCAACGCGGTGATCTCCGCTGGCGCGACGACATCGGCGCTGCCGGAGATCGCGAGATACGGCAGGTTCACATTCTGCAGCCCCAGCTGGTCACGCCCGAACGCGGGAAAGATGTTCTGGCCGAAATAGGGCACATATCCGACGGCCGCCTTGAGGCGCGAGTCGTTGATGACGCTTTTCGATTCGAGGCCGATCGACACGGTGAGCTGCGCGCCGCGCATCAACATCAACGACTCGCCGCCCTGGCTGCCGCCGAACCCGCCGATTCGCGTCGCGTCCATGCGCGCAGCGAAATTGGGATCCGCGAAGACGACGTCCAGTGCGGCGCTCAACTCGCGCGGACGCACCGCCTGCATCGCGGTGTAGTTCGGGAAGTCGAGAATTGCCTGCAGCAGATCATTGAGCGTGCTGATGCGCGAGCGAACGATGCGCGAGTCCCCATGGAACGGCGCGATCACCACGTAGCCATAACTGGCGAGCAGCTTAACTGCGTCAATGTAGTCGCTCGAAAGCGGACTGCCGCCGAAGCCGTGCGAGAACAGCACGACGGGATAGCGCTCGCGATCGCCTGCGAAGATCGGTGGCTCGGCGCCGCGCTGCATCTTCGGCACAATCTTGCCGTTCGGCAGCGGGTAGTCCGCGTGCGTGTTGCCCGCGCTCGTCGGATAACACACGAGATTCACCGACGGCAGCGTGCGATTGCGGAAATCGCCGTAGAGGTCCCGGTCATCCGGTAGCGTCACGTTCGCGACGAACGCATGCGGGGGGTCCACGAGAAGATCGGTGACGTATGCGTTGCTGCCCGCACCCCGTCCTTCCCAATAGGCAGCCGGATCGCCTCCGGTGGCGCGCGATGTGTCCTGCTCGATGTTGCTGCAGCCCACCGGGAATTGGCCGAGTCCGATCGGCTGCACGATCCCGAACACTTCGTTGTACGACTGTGCACGTGCGCCCGTTGTGACGCCGATGGCGAGTGCCAGCAACACGATTCGCAAAGGAGCGAGATTCATGGAAACATCGAACGTGGACGGAACAGACCCTGGCGTAGACGTGTCGAGTCGGGTATCGGTTCCACCGACCAACATCGCAGCGCGCGCCGATAACGATCTTCGCCTTAAATGCTCGCGCATGTTGGCGAGCTACACCGGAATGTGCGGCGGGATGTCTACGAGACCCCGCGATTCAGAACTGGTCCGCGGGAAGCGCCATGACCGATGCGCTGCCGTTGACCACCGCCTCCGAAAGCGCTTCGGCCTCGGGCAAAAGACTCTCTGCGT
Organism: Pseudomonadota bacterium; assembly: GCA_046733075.1. GTDB lineage: Bacteria > Pseudomonadota > Gammaproteobacteria > Burkholderiales > Casimicrobiaceae > VBCG01. The sequence continues at coordinate 9,340 of JBKPOL010000306.1, forward strand.
AGAAGCGTGCCGTGGCGATCTTGGCGTGCAGGAACGGCTCGTTGCCCTCGCCCGCCCGAAGCTGGTCGCTGGCGATCATAGCTGCGCGCCCCATCTGCCAGCCGCCCACGCAGAGGCCCCAAAGCTTGAGGTATGGCACGGAGCCCGCGTAGGCTGCCCGCGCGTTCGTACCAAACGTCGTCACCATCCAATCGATCGCGTTCTGCAAGGAGGCGGTCGCCGCGGCGAGGCGCAAGCCGATTGCATTCAGCGCTTCCCCGTCATGTGACGCGAGGCGCGCCGCAACCTTGTCGATTTGCGTCGCAACGACCCGAGCAGTAGCGCCGCCGTCGCGAGCCGTCTTGCGGCCGATCAGGTCATTGGCCTGAATGCCCGTCGTCCCCTCGTAGATCGTGATGATCCGTGCATCGCGGTAGTGCTGCGCCGCGCCCGTTTCCTCGATGAACCCCATCCCACCGTGCACCTGCACGCCGAGGTACGTCACGTCCTGCGCGATCTCGGTGCACCAGCCCTTCACGATCGGGATCATCAGGTCCACAAACGCCTGATGCTGTGCGCGTGCGGCGGCGTCGGATGAATGACGCGCATTGTCGAGGGCCGCCGCCGTGACATAACCGACGGCGCGCATTGCTTCCGTATACGCGCGCATTGTCATTAACATCCGCCGAATGTCGGGATGCTCGATGATCGGGCCGGCCTTGGCCGACTTGTCCGCGCCCGCCGCCTTGCCCTGAACGCGCTCGCGCGCGTACGCCACCGCGCGCTGGTACGCCCTTTCGGACAGCCCGACGCCTTCCATTCCGACGGAGAAGCGCGCCTGGTTCATCATGATGAACATGTATTCGAGACCGCGATTCTCCTCACCGATCAGGTAGCCGATTGCGCCGCCGTGACCGCCATACGCGAGCACGGCGGTGGGACTCGCATGAATGCCGAGCTTGTGCTCGAGGGATACACATTGCACGTCGTTGCGGGCGCCGAGCGTGCCGTCCGCGTTCGGAAGGTATTTCGGCACGAGGAACAGCGAAATGCCCTTGACGCCCTCCGGCGCGTCAGACGTCCGCGCGAGCACGAGATGAACGATGTTCTCCGTGAAGTCGTGCTCCCCGAAGGTGATGAAGATCTTCTGACCATAAAGCTTGTAGCTGCCGTCGCCTTGCGGTACCGCCCGAGTGCGCACGGCGGCGAGGTCCGAACCTGCCTGCGGTTCGGTCAAGTTCATCGTCCCCGTCCAGCGTCCGGACACCATCTGTGGCAAGTACTTCGACTTCTGCTCCGACGTGCCGCAAAGCTCGATCGCGTCGATCGCACCCTGCGTCAGCAGCGGGCACAGGTCGAAGGCCATGTTCGCCGCATGCCACATTTCCTCGACGGCTGTTGCAACGAGTTGCGGAAGATTCTGCCCGCCGTATTCCGTCGGCTTCGTCAGGCCGTTCCAGCCGTTCTCCGCGTACCGCCGATAGGCCTCCTTGAAACCGGCGGGCGTCTTGACGGTGCCATCGGCGAGCAGCGTCGAGCCCTCACGGTCGCCCGTCGCATTCAGTGGATCCAGAACGTCCGTGGCAAATTTGGCCGCTTCCTCCAGGATCGCGGACACCGTATCCGGCGTCGCGTCCTCGAAACCTGGAAGTGTTGCGACTTGCGAAAGACCGGCGAGCTCGTTCATGACGAACTGCATGTCGGCGAGCGGTGCGCGATAGATGCTCATGCGAGGGTCACGAAATGAGTTGTAAGTGACTCGAATGCCGGCGCCCGCTCGTCATGCCCGGCGCCCGGACGCGGCTTTCAGCCCATGAAGAACACGTTGAGCTTCTTGCCGTCGAGGTCGCGAAAGTAGCCGGCATAGAAGTGTTCGCTGCGCGGACCGGCGGGTCCTTCGTCCTTGCCGCCGAGGTCGAGCGCCTTCTTGTGACGACGACGAGCGCCACCACCATCACGCCGTTGCCCACCGTCGCCTCCTTGCCGTCATGGGGCTGGTCACGCCCAGACTTGGCTTGTCCTGCGAGACGCCTCAGGCGATCGCATTGCTGAAATCCCACAGCCGCTTCGCCCCGATCTCGGCAAGTAGCGCGTCGTAAAACGCCGCTGCGCGCGGCAAGTCGTTCGTGCCAAGCGTCACGTAACCAATCATTCGTGTTCCCTGGGCCGAGAGGCAAAGCCCGTATTCTAGGATGAACGGCCTTGCACGCGCTGGGGAGGGCGTTCCCCGCGAACGACGGAAATGACCTGCGCGACGTCCGAGGACTTCTGGCGGCCGACTATCCCGTCGCAACTTTATCGCACGGAAGTTACTTGGTGCTCGTGCCGCACCCCCTTCCAACGCGCTGTGGGGACGCGCTAGGTTGCGACGTCTCCGGCGATCCAGGTTCAAGCGCGAGGCGGAGAGCGCGTGGAACGATTGGGTCGCCTATGCGTTACGGCACTGCCATGCGGACGGGTGCGCCTCGTGCGAAGAATAGCGTGCGGTCGTCGAAGCAGGTCGCCCTGCTGCGACGTGTTCAGCGCGGCGAACATCCTCGACGACTCGCGGCCTGATGCCGCAGCACACCCCCGTTGCAGCGAATCGCGATGGTCAGAAGGTCGGGGCCGGCTCGTCAACGGAACCGATCGGTGCCGGACATTGCGATGGAAAGTAATAGTACGGAAGACTGCCGCGATTCGCGGGGCTCTCCTCCGCGCGGATAGTGGTGGCGGCGGACACCGCGGACTGCAGGCCTCGCGCCGGCGCGGGGGCGATCATGTAGACCGCCGCAGCGACGCAGAGGACGTGATTCCGTGTCACTCCGGCGAATGCGATGAAGTGGATCGGTTTCTCCTTGAATGGATCGGCCTGGTTTCTCCCTGCGACGATAGATGCGTGTTTCTCCTGCGCGAAGGGATGCATGGTTTCTCGTTGCCTTTGCAGATGCCCGTCGCGCTCAGGGCCGAGTAAAGAAGAAATAATCGGCGGTGTAAGGCACGAATGCCTGATTGCCGACGTCGGCCATGGACGCGCATCCCGTCGGTGGCGCGGTGCCGCCTGAGGTATTGACGCGCTGGATGAATGCGGTCCTCGTCAGCGTATCGCCGCCGGTTGGTCCGTCCTCGGTTCCAGCAACGGTGAGCAGTACCCAGCCAATCGCGCCCGGTTTGACGAACGCCGGATCGGACGAAGCGTTGCCAGGCTTCACCTCGCCCCACACGGTGCTCGCGTCGCCCGAGTGTCGCCACGTCGCGCGAATCACTCCCCGCGAAACGAGCGCAGGATTGGTGTTGTTCTCGGCCGGATTCGCGCTGAAATAGTGGGTCGTGATTTCCTTGAGATCGTCGCTGAACAGCGTCGCTTGCGGCGTGAAGAGTGCGTATGCGACGCCCGACGATGAGGAGGAGGAAGGTGTGCAGACGTAGTTCTGTGTACCGACTGCGTGTCCCTTGAGAAAGGCCTTGCTTCCCTCCGGCACTTGAATGGCCTGCGGTACGGGCGGCGGCGCTACGTCGCCGGCGTACCCAAGGCCGGGCGGCGAGAGCATCAACGCGGACGCAAGCCACGTGACGCCCGCGACCTTGCGCAAGTAACCGGTGTTCGAACGCACGCGCGTCTTGCGTATCGTCATGGCAACTCTCCTTGGCGCCCGTGTGGGCATCGCAAGTCCGGCCGGCGACCGGCCTCGATCCATGCAGTTGAGTCTGAAGGCCGGGTGCGGCAGAATAATTTCAGCGCTACGGCTGATTTGTTTCGTTCGTTTCATGACGTCGAGCGCCGGCGATCGGAATGCCGCACAACCGTCCGACACTTCGCGTGTCGCGGGTCTCACTCCGACCGTTCGCACGACCGCTGCGTAGCGCATTGCGTTGCAGATGACGACTTGGGGGGATTTCGAATGGACGTCCGCTTTCTGATTTTGCCGCTCGTCACGGGACTGCTTGCAGCATGCTCAACCACGCCGACTACATCCGCCTCACGAATCCCGGGCTGGCAAGTTGCCCTCGGCAAGGGAACCGTGTCGAGCTACGCCGAGTTCGCAAGCACGGGCGCCCCCTTAGCGATGGGCGTCGTCTGGTCCGCCGACGCGCTGGAAAGTTTGCCCGCCGGTTCGGACGAACATCGGTGCTTCGGCCGCAACGAGCATGGCGGCATGCATGCTGCCACCAGGTGTCAGGACACGTTCGAGTTCGTCATCCCCTTGCCCGACGCCGCCGCACGACGAAGTGACGTTCCATTCAAGTGGGTATTGCTGAACTGGAACCATCGTGGGCACATTCCGCCGGGCGTCTATGATGTGCCGCACTTCGACATCCACTTCCAGATGGCGCCGATTGCCGACGTATTCGCGATCGAGCCCGGGCCGTGCGGACCCGAATTCGTTCGATGCGACCAGTTTGAGAAGGCTCGGAAGCCGCTGCCTCCCAACTACCTCGCCGCAGACTACGTCGATGTCCAGGCGGTCGTGCCGGCCATGGGCAATCACCTGATCGACGTGACGGGCCCCGAGTTCCAGAAACAGCCCTTTACGAGCAGCTGGATCTACGGTGTATACGATGGCAGGGTGATCTTCTACGAGGCAATGGTCACCCGCGCCCACATGTTGAGCAAACCGAACCGCTGCATGCCGATCAAGTCGCCGAAGGCGGTGGCGGTAGCGGGCTATTATCCGACCGAATACTGCATACGCCATGACGCGGCGACGGGCGAGTATTCGGTCTCGATGGAAGCGTTCAGACATCGCGACGCTAGTCCGCCTGAACCTGCGAGCAAGGGTTAGCTGCCAAGGACGCGGCAATGGCTGGCTGCGAGGATGCGAGGATGCGAGGATTGGGTGCGAAAGCTCGGCGAGGTCCAGACCACGAACGTCGGTCATGGCGATCCGTCGCAATGGCGCGTTGAGGGTGTCGTAGCGTATCCGTTCCCGACATAGCGAAGGCGCGCAGTCAGCGAATGAAGATCTCGATCCTCGACGACTATCACGACACGTTGCGAACGCTGTCGTGCTTCCACAAGCTCGATGGGCACGACGTCGAGATCTGGAACGATCACGTACAGGATGTGGATCCGCTTGCGCAGCGACTCAAGGACACGGAGGCGCTGGTGCTGATCCGCGAGCGCACGCAGATCCGCACACCGTTGATCGCCCGGCTTCCCAAGCTGGAGCTCATCAGCCAGCGCAGCGTGTTCCCGCACATCGACATCGACGCCTGCACCGAACACGGCGTAGTCGTCTCATCGAGTCAGCACGCGGACACGCCGTCCTACGCGGCCGCGGAGTTGACGTGGGGCCTCGTTCTCGCAGCTTCTCGGCAGATCCCCCAGCAGATGGCGGCGATGCGCGCTGGCAAGTGGCAGATAGGGGTGGGCTCGACGTTGCGTGGCAAGACGTTCGGCGTGTACGGGTACGGCAGGATCGGCGCCGTCGTCGCAGGCTATGCGAAGGCGTTCGGCATGGAGGTGATCGTCTGGGCCCGGGAACCATCCCGCGCGCGCGCAGAAGCCGAAGGCTATAGAGTGGCAGAGAGCAAGGAAGCATTCTTCGCGGAATGCGATGTCGTCTCCCTGCATATGCGTCTCGTCCCGTCAACGCGGGGTATCGTCACTGCGCGAGATCTGGCACGCATGAAGCCGTCGGCGCTGATCGTCAACACGAGCCGCGCGCCTCTGATCGAGAAAGGGGCCCTAGTGGAAGCGCTGAAGCAGGGGCGTCCGGGCATGGCGGCCGTCGATGTCTACGAAGAAGAACCCCTCCGCGACGGCGAGCATCCCCTGCTCCGGATGGACAACGTCGTATGCACGCCTCATATCGGCTATGTGACCCGGGACGAGTACGAGATTCAGTTCGCCGACATCTTCGATCAGATCGTCGCCTATGCAGCCGGCGCACCAATCAACGTTGTGAATCCCGAAGCGTTGGCGCGGCGCGCGAGCCGTCGTCATTGACGGAGCGCCAAGAAACGTTTGCTCCCCGCGAGGCTTCAGCCCGACGCATCTCGTCGCAGCTCCTTGCCAAAACGATGAACAGGAGATTGCGGCGTGTAGCGCTCGACATCTGGGCGTACTATCGTCGGCCAATGGAGGCTCACTCATGATGGGTCGACGTAGATGCATCGGCGCAATCGCCGGGGCGTTTCTGTGCCTTCGCGTTGCGGGTGCCGCGGCTCAGGGAGGTCAGATCGTACCGCGCATCGGCATCCTGCTATACAACTCGCCGCGCGCAGAGCCTATCGCCCCGTTGCTTCACCGGCTGGAAGCGATGGGCTATGTGGATGGCAAGACATTGGCGATCGAGTACCGCTTCGCCGAGGGCAAATCCGAGGTGCTTCCCGAACTGGCTGCGCAGCTCGTGCAGCTCAAGCCGGACTTGATCTTCGCGTTCGGTGGCGATGTCGTACCGTCCGCGAAGAAAGCAACGAGCTCGATCCCGATCGTTGCGTGGATGAGCAACGACCCCGTTGAAAGCGGAACGGTCGCCAGTCTCGCGCGTCCCGGTGCGAAACTGACCGGGATTACGCTTGTCTACGACGAACTCGCGGGCAAGACCTTGGGCTTTCTCAAGGAAGCTGTCCCGTCGATCTCGCGCGTTGCTGTTCTATGGAATCCGGATCATGCGGATCCGGAGTTCCGGGAAACCAAGCGCGCGGCGACCGCTCTTGGCGTGCAGCTGCAATCACTCGACGTCCGCCGCCCGGACGACTTCGACCACGCTTTCAATGCCGCGATCGGCGAGCGCGTGCAAGGTCTCGTCATCGTTTCGTCGCGTCTCATGTCGCGCCAGCGGCAGCAAATCGCCGAATTTGCGAGCAAGAACCGGATCATCGTCGCGGGTGGCTGGGGAGAGTGGACGAAGGATGGAGCTTTGCTGACCTACGGGCCCGACACCGGGGAGCTGATGGAGCGCGTCGCGGTCTATGTCGCCAAGATTCTCAAGGGTGCGCGCCCGTCCGACTTGCCGATGGAGCGGCCGACTCACTTCGACCTGGTGATCAACCTCAAGACCGCAAAAGCGTTTGGTCTCACCCTGCCCCCCACATTGCTGGGCCGCGCTGATCGGGTGATTTTGTAACCGCTGCCCCGATTAAGTCATCGGACTGCCCGCCCATGCGCGCTCATTGCCACGGTCACGATGCTTCGTTCGTTCACTCGGCTTTCGCGCTGGCAAAGCGCGGCCGCACTTGCGGCGAGGAGAATGGCGACCGAGGCCGCCAGGCCCGTATAAAGCGAGTGAGTGATGTCCGCGAGCCAACCGATCAATACCGGCCCGATCGACTGGCCGATCGCGAACAGCACGGTGAAGACCGACACCGCAGAGCCCCACGCTGCCTTTGGCAACGAGCTCTTCACGAGTTCGGTCACGGTGGCGGGTGCCGTGAACATGCCGGCGCCGAAGAAGAGCGCCGAGAGGACCATCGCAACGAGTGATGTGCTGTAGAGAGGTATGGCGGCACCGACGCTGATCACCGCTGCCGTCGCGGCAAGCCTTCTTGCCGCGCCCCAATGGGCGGGCGCCGCGCGCCATGCAATCGGTGCGACCATCGTCGCGACACCGAGCGTTCCCCAGGTCAGCGCAACGTCGAGCGCCGACGCGCCATGGGAAACCATCCATGCGACGACAAACGTCATGTAGGCGATGTAACCGACGCCGACCAGGAAGTAACTGGCGAGTGCTGCTCGATACGAGCGTGCCGGCCATGCACTCCGCCGGGCGCCGCTGGAGGGCTCCTCGATCGCGGCAGCTGCCCGCATACTCATGGCCGCGAACACTCCCGACACGGCGCCAATCGCAAGCCATGCAGTGCGCCACGCACTCTCCCCTGCCGTCACCAACAGCCAAGGTATGCCTGCGCCGGACAGCAATATGCCCGCGCCCGCTCCACCGAAGTACAGGGCGATCGCGCTCGACGCGAGCTGTGGCCGATCGGGGAAGAGATGCTCGCGAGGATACCGCCGCAGATGAAGACCAGGGCGCCGCTCATACCTGCCACCGCGCGCAGGCACAGCTGCGCTTCGTACTGCTCCGTCAAGCCGGAGGCGACAAGGGCCAATACGGTCACGACGAGTCCGATGGAGAACAGGCGCCGGTTACCGAGCCGGGAAACATAGCGCGCGGAAAAGAGTGCCCCCGCGAGATAGCCGAGCGCGTTCGCAGTGTTGAGCGAGCCCGCTTGCGAATAGTTGAGTCCAAGTTCCGAGCGCATTGCGGGTAGAAGCAGCGCGTAGGCGAATCGCGCAAAGGAATTGGAAACCGCGGGCCCGAGCGACAGCGCCACGATCACCCAGAACCGGCCCCCGAATTCCGCGATCATGGACGGTCTCCGATCCGACGGTGCCCGGCGTTTGTCACGCTTCGTGCGGCCATGCAGCCACACATTGCCGTTGTGCCCGATGCCTTAGCAAGTCTTACCGTATGCACTTTCGCGCCCCTTCGTCGTACGGACCTGCAAGTCACTTTAGTACACGGCTGCTCCCGCCGAGTGTCCAATTCACGCCATCCACGTTTCATTTGTATCATTCTTGATGCCGGTAAGAGTCGCTTCGATGCAGATCGGATGATTGGCTGCGGCTGCGCGCGCAGGCACGCCTGCCCCTCTTGCGCGCATCGCACGCGCGGGAGGTTTCTCCGCCGAAGCGTACAGCCTGGGGTTTGCTGCGATTTTGCACTCGCCTGAGAAGTTGCGCTGGCCGCCGACTTCGAGCGCGAATTGGCGCGACGTCCTGAACTCCCTAGTGAATGGCTTGTCCCTCGTTCACCGAGCAGACAGACGTAGCAACTGAGCTCCACGCGCCTTTCGGGAAGCACCGTCTTCACATCACAACCATTCGCGTTGCATCATTTTGCAGCGGCATTCCTTTTGGCGATCGCGCTGTATGCGTCACTGACGCATGCGACGGATCGAGACCTGTCAGCCGCTGCGGCAGGTACGTATTCGGCGCGGATGCTTGTCGCTATCAATGTCTATCGCATCGAGCACGGGCTGGGCGAGCTCCGCAGGTCGGACAAACTGGACCTGCTGGCGGACAGGCATAGCAGGAACATGGCACAAGCGAACGGCTTGAGCCATGAAGGGTTTCGCGAGCGCCAAGCACACGCGGGAAGTCCACTCTGCGTCGAGAACGTCGGGTGGAATTACGGCACGCCCGAGGCGCAGTTGCACGGGTGGATCGACTCCCCTTCTCACAACGCAAACCTGCTCAATGCCAGAATCACGCAAGCGGGAGTCGGCGAGACAAGCGGCTATGTCACCTTGATCGCCTGCTTGTGAGGCCGCAGTCACCGGTTGTGCAAGATCTCGGCGCAGATGCGCTTGCATAATGGGTTGACAGCCTAATAAGAACTGGACACAACCGATCAAGTGCGAGAACGGAGGCAGCATGGCAATCGAACGGTCAGACGGAGTCCCGGTCCCCATCGTGGGCCTCGCCCACATTGGCGTTCGCGTGCACGACCTCGAGCGCTCCGTGCGCTTCTATGAACTGCTCGGTTTCACGAAGACAGCGGGCCCGATCGGTCCGGAGCCCGTGGCGATCCTCGATCACCCTTCGGGTGTCGAAGTCAATCTCGTGCTCAATGCGCCGAGCGCGCGTGAGCCGAACATCCTCATGGACGTGCCTGAGAAGCATCCTGGCATTACGCATTTCGCGCTGTTGTGCCCGGACATCTTGGCGGCGAAGCAGCACCTTGAGAAGAGTGGCATTCCACTGAGCGGCGGTCCCGTTCGCTTCGGGCCGGGCGCCCAGGCGATCTTCGTGCGCGATCCCGACGGGAACGTAATTGAGCTGCACCAGCGCGGCTGACTGGACCGGCGCTCACCATTTCATCTCTCCTTTGTTGACCTTCACGCCGATGTTGAGCGCGATGGAAAGACGGGCGTCGGCGACGCGGACTTCATTGCAGCGATCAGCGCCGGCGACTTCGCGGCCTTTTGCAGTTCGGCTTCGTACCGTCCGAGATAGGCCTGCCTGTACGCGAACTGGGATGCATCCTGCTTCGCACTCGACAGCGAATGGCCCGGCATCACCGTTTGCGGCTGTAATGCGGACATAACGTCCAGCTCCTTGATCCAGTCGTAAGCTTCTGACCTGCCCAGGTTCTGGAACCGATCTTTTCTGGAAAGATGGCTCTTCTCGCGCAGAGCAGCCCATGCGAAAGAGTCGATTCTCGGACAGATCGTTGCCGTACTGCGGGAAGCGGACCGAACCTCGGTCGCCGAAGCAGCCAAGAAGATGTAGGGTCAGCGAGCACACCGTCTACGCTTGGCGCAAGCACGTCAAGGGGCTCGAGCCGAACGATTTAAAGCGGCTTAAGGCGCTCGAGGGTGAGAACGTCAAGCTCAGCCGGTTGCTCGCCGAGCGCGATCTTGAGATCGACCTGATGCGTCAGGTGAATCGAAAAAAATGGTAGGCCCACAGGCCAGGCGCGATCAGGTCGATCTGCTCTGCCGCGGGGAGTGTCGAAGCGGCGCGCCTGTGGTGCGAACACATTAACGCCGCCGGCAATCGCCTTGATCGACGGGATCCACCCATAGCTGCAATCAGCAAGGGATGGTCAAGGCCGTGGATCTCGAGCATGTGGTCTTCGAGCACGAGGGCGGTGCCCTGCAGGACGTTGGGTAGCGGCACGTCCTTGGTGCATTTGCCCCGAGTCGCGGTCCGATACTTGCGGCTTCGCCGGCAATGGCATCTGGATCTTCTGCACCGTGGGCGCCGTGCCCCCCACCTTGGCACTCGCGAAGAGCTGCTTCAGCGTGTCGCTGGCGAAGCAGAAATCTGGATCTGCCTGGCTGATATAGATCGTCGTGAGCTTCGTCCTGCTGTCCAACACCATAGCTACGGCCAACCCGAGAGTGCGAGCAGTCGCACAACTGCATTACGCATCCTTTCGGCGGCGGGGCGAATACCGGCTACGCCACGCACGCGCAACAGTCGCTGTCGCCGTGCGCAGAACTCTCTTCGGCAACGAAACCGCGGTGCTGCGTCAGCGGCCAGGCAGGAATCGCACTCTTACCCACGTCCGACGAGCTGCCACGCGCAGCTGTCGTGCGCCTTTTGCCACATCACCGACCCCGACCGCTCGTCATCATGCAGTGTATCTGTCGCGGCAACACCAACCGCAAGCGTTGAGGCCGTTGATCGCATTCCTTGTCGAGCGCTTCGGCGGGGAACGAGCGCCCTGGGGATGAGCGCCCGCCCGTCAGCAAGCGACGACGGGATAGAAGCGAGCTCGCGCTCGAGGTCCTTCAATTCGTCGCTGAGACCCGCAATGCGTCAGGACGAGGAGAGTTCGGCGGTCAGCGCGGGAAGGATTTCGAAGAGGTCGCCTACCAGGCCGTAGTCGGCGATCTGGAAAATGGGCGCCTCCGGGTCCTTGTTGATGGCAACGATGACCTTGCTGTCCTTCATCCCCGCTAAGTGCTGGATCGCACCGGAGATGCCGACGGCCACATAGAGATCGGGCGCAACGATCTTGCCCGTCTGACCGACCTGATAGTCGTTGGGAACATAACCCGCATCGACGGCCGCTCGAGACGCGCCGATCGCCGCATTGAGCTTGTCGGCAAGCGCTTCGAGCATCTTGAAGTTGTCGCCGCTTGCCATGCCACGCCCACCCGATACGATGACCCTTGCGCTGGTGAGCTCGGGACGCTCCGACTTCGTCAACTCCTGCCCTATCACCTTTGATGCCGTGACCTCAGGCGCCGCGGTAACTGTCTCGATCGGCGCGTTGCCGCCCGTAGCCGACACCGCATCGAACGCGGTCGTGCGCACAGTAATGACCTTGATCGGGTCGGAAGAGCGTACCGTGGCGAACGCGTTGCCCGCGTAGATCGGGCGGACGAACGTGTCCGGCCCTTCGATGCCAAGCACATCGGAGATCTGGGCCACGTCAAGTTTCGCCGCAATGCGGGGCAGTACGTTCTTGCCGAAGCTGGTCGCGGGAGCGAGGACGTGGGAATAGCTGCCGGCGTGGATCACCTGTAGAGCGGTACCTGCAAGGTTCTCTGCCGTCGGAGACTGCAGATACGGCGCCTCTGTGCGAAGCACCTTGGTGACGTTCGGCAAGGCGGCAGCCGCTGTCGCGGCGCCCTCCACCCCGTTCCCGATCACGAGTACGTGAACGTCGGGACCCAGCTTTTGCGCGGCGCCTAGCGTATGGAGCGTCGCGGACTTGAGCGACCCGTTGTCATGCTCTGCGATCACCAAAATCGGCATTGCTTACCCTTCGTTAACCTGGAACGGCGCGCTGTGTGGTACGAGGCCCACACGGCCGCTCCTTTGTCACCTAAGTACTTTCGCCTCGTTACGAAGCTTGGCGACCAGTTCCTTGACGTTCGCCACGCGGCCACCGCCCTTGCGCTTGGACGGCTCGACGACCTTCTCGGTCCGCAAGCGAGGCGCGACGTCCACGCTCAGCGCTTCCGGCGTAAGCGTCTCCATCGGCTTCTTCTTGGCCTTCATGATGTTCGGCAGTGTTGCGTACCGTGGCTCATTAAGACGAAGGTCCGTCGTGATGACCGCCGGCAACGTCATCTCCACAACTTCGAGTCCTCCGTCGACTTCGCGCTTGACCGTCGCCTTGCCGCTGGCGATATCGACCTTTGAAGCGAACGTCGCCTGTGGCCAATCCAGAAACGCGGCAAGCATTTGTCCCACCTGATTCGCATCATCATCGATTGCCTGTTTGCCGAGGATGACGAGTTGGGGCGTTTCCTTTTTGACGATCGCGCAAAGGAGCTTGGCGACAGCCAGGGGCTGCAGTTCCTGATCCGTCTGAACGAGTATCGCCCGATCGGCACCGAGTGCCAGCGCCGTGCGCAGCGTTTCCTGGCACGCCGTAATGCCGCACGAAACGGCGACGATTTCGGTGACGATACCCTTCTCGCGCAGACGCACGGCTTCTTCGACGGCGATCTCGTCGAAGGGGTTCATTGACATCTTTACGTTCGACGTATCAATGCCACTGCCGTCGGGCTTTACTCGGACCTTGACGTTGAAATCGACGACGCGCTTTACAGGAATGAGGGTCTTCATGATGATAAGAAGCCTAGTTCTGAATGAACCATCTCAAGGCTAATGGCCACAACGTCTCTCGCCTGCGTCGGCCAAAGAAGCCGAAATGACCGATCTTGGTCGTGTTGGCCTCAATGGGCAAATCC
>JBKPOL010000307.1:0-8213 GCA_046733075.1 Pseudomonadota bacterium
GCGCAACACCCAGAGAATGAAGACCTTCCGGTCGCACACGGCCAGCGGCCGAAACGCCCTTGCGGCAAAAATCGATCGTCAACACGTCCGTCTCGCGACGGACCACAACCTGGGGATGTCGATCCCCATCGCCGGCGCTCAGCTGGTCGATCAATGGTATGAAAAGCATTGCGGGAAACGGCACGTCGCATGGCTCGTCGCGCACGTCGATCGACCAGGCCAGTTCATTTGGGGCGAGCTCCCGTTTGAGGTCGCAGTACATTCGCGCCAGCCCGATTTCTACGGTCAACGTCGAATGTCCGCTACGCAGGCCCGGCATCGCGAATCGAAGCATGTCGACTAGCAGCGAACCAGGCGATCCGCCTCGTTCGGTGTCGACTCATAGCGGCGCTCGATGTCCTGCATCACACTCAGCAAGAATTGCGGATCCACCCGGCCCCGCAGCGCGCGCAGCTCGGCGTCTTTCAACGACATTCCGCTCTTGATCCGCGCGATTTGCGCGTCCTCGAGCATCGCGCGTGTGGCTTCCGTAGAGAAACGACGCGACGAATTCGCTGCCGTTTGGGAACACCGCATGAACGCCGATCCTCGGCGCCACGTGCCCGACCACGGCGATCATCGCCGACGCGAACGCACTGAGCGGCAATAGCCAGTCAGGAACTGGTGCGAATCAAGCGCTCGATGATCTTCCATTCGGCGGGCGTCACCGGCGTGATCGACAGCCGATTGCCGCGCCGCAACGTCACCATATCCTCGAGGCCGGGCGTCGAACGCAACGCCGGCACCGCGATGAGCGGCGTTTTGCGCACGAGCTTCACGTCCACGTTCACCCATCGCGGCGCATCGCGCGTCGACTTGGCGTCGTAATACGGACTTTTCGGGTCGAATTGCGTTGCATCCGGATATGCAAGCTTCGATATCTCGACGATACCCGCAATGCCGGGCTCGGCGCAGCTCGAGTGGTAGAAGAATGCGCGATCGCCCACACGCATCTCGTCGCGCATGTAATTTCGAGCCTGATAGTTGCGCACGCCGAACCATGCGGTCGTCCGTCCGCGCACCCGCTCAAGATCGTCGATGGAGAACTCGTCGGGTTCCGATTTCATCAGCCAGTAGCGCATTGCCCGCCTCGTGCGACGCCGCAACCGGGCGCGAGCGTATCACGCACCGTAGAACATGCGCGCGGGAGCGGAGCGCATCCGTCCTGCGGACGGCCGCGCGAATGATCAGTTGATTTCCGGAAACGCGCGATCCGGTGGCCGGGTCGCGCTCTTGCCCCGAAAGGAACCGAGATCGCGGTCGACGAGGCGTTGCGTTTCGAGCGCATCCCGGTCCACCGGCAGCGGCTCCTTCGACAGCGAAGGCGAAAACTTCGAGAGATCTCGGGCGATCAAGCGCTCCGTTGCCGTGGAAGCATCGATCTCCCTCGCTGGCCGCGTTGTGCTCCGCGCCTGCGCCTCTTTCGTGGGTTCGCTGCGCGCGACCTTCGCGCGTCGCGGTGCGCGCGCCGAACGCGCGGCCGTAGAAGGCGCGGTTGGCGCTTTCGCGGCGCGTGTCGTCTTGCCGGCGGCCGGTGTTGAAGAAGCGGATGGTGCCTCCTCCAAACGTGGCGTAGTTCCGGGCTGCGCGGACACGGACGCGCCGGACGCAGGCATGGCGACATTCGAACCGTTATCCGCTGGCTCGGCTGATGGCGCGGAAGCGGGGGAATTCGATGTCGACGTACTCGATGACGACGCGGAGACGGGTAAGTCCACGGCAGGCGTGCTCGGTGACGACGGGGAGGCGCGCACATCCGACGCAGGCGCGTTCGATGACGACACGGAGGCGCGCACATCCGACGCAGGCGCGTTCGATGACGACGGGGATTCGCGCACATTCGACCCCCGCGTGGTCCATGACGACGCGGAGGCTGCCACATCCGACGGCGGCGTGTTGGATGACGAGGCGGAGGCGGGCAGATCCGACGCGAATGTATTGGAGCCCGTGGATGAGCCGTCGTTCGCGTTCGATCGCGCCGAAGCCGTCGCCGGCGCATCGGTTCCCTTGTCCACCTTGACCACGCGATTGTCGGGCGCGCCGTCCTTGCCGCGCTCTACATAACCGTAATATGCGACCGCGCTCACCGCGATGATGGCCGCTGCGGCGAGCAACCCCGCCGAACGGGACGTGGGTTTGCGTTGCTGCCGCAAGGTTTCGCGCAACGCGCGCAGATCCTCATGCAGAGGAAGATCCTTATCGGACCGATCGGTCGACGCGGCCTCGTCGCGCTTGATCGCGGCTTCCGCCGTTCGCTTTGCGCTGTCGCCGATGACTGCCCTGTCCGGCGTACGCGATGCGTTGTCTTCCATGCTCACCCCGCCGGCGGAAGTGGGCCATGAGGTGACGTCGTCCATGCTCACGGCGCCGTCCGAAATGCGCGGTCGGCTGTCGTCCATGCTCGCTGCGCCGCCCGAAGCCCGCGATTGGGTGACGCCCCTGCTCACGGCGTCCTCCGGTCTTACGAAGAGGGCGTCGACTCTGCCGGTCCCCGCGGATTTGGCCAACTCAACCTGGCGAAGCTCGGCCCGGATCCGCTCCAGCGATTCCGCAAGCGACTCGGGGACGTGCGCCGTAACGCGTTCGTCGTCCGGAACGACGCTCACGTTGCCATTCCCTTCTCTCCCGTCGTCCGATCCCATCCCATGCTCGCGTGGCACATCCGTGCGCACGCCGGCCAGCGGCGCATCGAATGCCGCGCCGCATTGATGGCATTGGTCGGCGCCCGCGTCGTTCACGGCATCGCAATGCGAACACGGCCGTAGCGTCAGCTGAGCGCCGCATTCGTTGCAGAACTTAGCGCCGGGCGGATTCGGGTGACGGCAGAAACGACAAGGTGCTGTGACCATACGTACAACCTGACCCCATTCGAGTCGCACAACGGGACTTGGAAACCGCGGACGGCCGCGGGTTCCCACGCGTCGGTGGAGAGAGCCGGTCGTCGCCCTCGCGGCGGTGCGTGGACGGGCGCTCGTACGCTCTTCTGAGCCACCACGAACGGTCTACCGGCGCTTCCGTTGCTGACGGTCGCGTACTGGCAACCGTTGATACTGACACCGACGCTGCTCGGCCGCAAGAATTCGCTCTGGACAGATCTGCACGCAGCTCATCACGCGCTTCAATTGTTAGCAGGGGCCGCCTTTGCTGGACGACTCTTCACGCCGCGCCGTGGAGGGTGGCCGATGCCTTCCTGGTGCCGGCTCACATCTCCCCTCAACGCTTCGGTCGCCGCGAGCGAATCGTTACATCCGATTACAACTCTAGTGCGAGCAGCGCGTACGAGAGCGACTTGCCGTGCGAGTCGAGCGCGAGCGAAGTCGTCACGCCACCACCCAGCGCATGCGAGCACACGAACTGGAGCGCATACAATCCCGGAAGCTCGTAGCGCTCGATCTCCCCCTGTACGATGCCGCGCAGATGTTTCGCCACCGCTTCGGGTGTAAGGCGTTCCACCAGCAGCGGGTAGTCCTCCTCACGGTATGCGATTACGGAGAGGATCGACGTATTGCCCTTGTCGCCCGCGCGGCAGTGCGCGAGGTCATACAGTTTCGGCATGGGGATTCCACTCGCGCACGGTCACCCGGCTCTCGACGCACTCGCGGTCGATCAGCGTGGAGACGATGCCGATCTGCTCGGTTACGTACTTGCGCGCGCCGCCGCCACCGGCCGGCCCGTTTGTGTAGAGCGCCTCGACCTCTTCGCCGACGAGCATGGCGAGTTCCGATGTCGGCGCGCGCGCGGCGACGCGGACTCGCACCTCGTAGGGATTCTCGTTGGCGTCGAACGACCGGCCGTTCAGCGATGTGCTCCCGATCAGATCGATCCGCATCTCGCCGAACTGTCCTTCCAACCGCTCACGCACGATCTCTCCGGCGAGTCGTGCACGATTGAGCGCGTTGGGTCCGGCGTAACCGATCTCGCCTTCGCCGACGAATCCTGCGAGGTAGCCGACACTGACCTTGAGTTGTGCCGGGCGGCCCTTGCCTGTTGCACCGGCAACCGCGACCCGTTCCGGCCCGGCTTCGCGCAGCGTCACACGGGAGAAATCGACGATGACATCGGGCGTCCGATAGCCGTAAGGCTCCGTCACTTCGTAGAGCAACTGCTCCTTCGCGTTCGGGACGCTGATCCGTCCCCCGGTACCGTCCACCTTGCCGAGCGTCGCGTTGCCGGCGGCACCGATATCGGCGAACGGGAACCCGAGCCAGGCGAGGCCAGGGACGTCCTTGCGGCCCGGATCGGCAAAGTAGCCGCCGGTCAGCTGTCCGGCGCACTCGAGCAAATGCCCCACGCAGGTGCCGAGCGCGATCCGGTCGAAGTCATCGAGCGACCAGTCGTGCCAGGCGGCGATCGGAGCGAGGAACAGCGACGGATCGGCCACCCGCCCGGTGATCACGACATCCGCGCCGGTTTGCAGTGCAGGCAGCAACGCTTCCGCGCCGAGATACGCGTTGCCTGAAACGGGCTCGCCGTAGTCACCGATCACGCCGCGCGCCTCCATGATGGGCGCGTCGGAGCGGATCTGCGACAGCACGTCGTCGCCGGTTACCGCCGCAACCTTCACGTGGAGCCCCTGCTCACGCGCGAGCGCGATCACGGCGTCCGCGGCGGCGAGCGGATTGGCGGCGCCCATGTTCGTCACGATGCGAAAGCCGTTGCGCTTCGCAAGTGGCAAGAGGCGGCGCATCCGCCGTTCGAGCAATGGGTCGAAGCCCTGCGAGGGATCCTTGCGGCGGCGCAGTTGCGCGAGCGCCACCGTGCGCTCGCCCAGGCATTCCAGTGCGAGAACATCCAGCTTCGCGCGCTCAGCAAGGACCAGCGCGGGATCGAGGCGGTCGCCCTGGAATCCGGCTCCGGCGCCTACCCGTATCGACCGCTTCACGCGGATGATCTCCGGCTGGGCCCTAATCCCCGGGCAGATGGTGAACTTCCGGGAAGAACAGTTCGTTCCAGGACGTCGGCTTCCGCTTGACCGTCCCGATCTGGTTCATGAACTCCGCCGTCTTGTAGACCTTCTGCGGTGTCAGCGTGTAGGCGTAATCCTTGGCCGAAATAATGGCATGGATGTCGTCCACGGTGTCCTTCGTGTCCTTGGCCTCTTCGAGATACACCTTGGCGGCCGCGCGCTTGTCCTTGTTGATCGTGTCGATCGCTTCCTTAAGCGCGTCGACGAACGCCTTGTACGACTTCGGGTTCGCATCGCGATACTTGGCGGACGCCGCGATGACGACCGCCGTCGCCGGGCCGCCGAGGATGTCGTAGTTCGTCGTCAGCATGCGCACACCCGGCACCTTCATCTCCTGCTCATAGAACGGCGACGAACTGAAATGCGCGTTCACGCCCGCATTGTTGTTGGTGAGGGCGAGCACTGCATCGGGATGCGACAGCGCAACGGTGAACGGGTCGAAGTGGGACCAGTTAGCGGATCCGAACTCCTTGGCAGCGAGCATCTGCAGCATGATTGCCTGCGTCGACACCTTGATGGACGGGACGGCGATCTTGTCCTTGTCGCTGAAGTCGCGCGGCGACTTGACGTTAGGGTTGCGCGTGATGAGGTAGAGCGGGTAGGTCGTCATCGCCGATACGCCCTTTATCTGCCCGTTGGTCTTGTCCCACAGCGTGATCATCGACGGCGCGCCGACGGCAATGAATTGCAATGCGCCGCTGATCACGCCGTCGTTCATGACACTCGGTCCCGCCACCTTCACCCAGTTCACCTTCACTCCGGCCAGTCCTTCGGCCTTCGCGTGCTTTTCGACCAGGTTGTCCCGCTGCATGACCATCAGCGGCAGGAAGCTGACGCCATACTGCTGCGCGACGTTGATCTCGCTCTGCTCCGCGATTGCGGGATGCGCCAGTGCCATCAGCATTAATCCGCAAGCGATGCTCCTCCAACCCATTTGTTCCTCCTGGGGTATGCCTAGGTGGTGCTGCATACGGTGCGCGCTGTGTGCGACCAGATCGTGGTGCTGCGGCATGTCGCAAGGCGCCGGCGCCGCGCCTGCGCTGCTTGAAGCTTCGAAACGATACGCCTTTCACCCGATCGCAGACTTCGATGCGGGAGCGCCCGTTGCAACGCGTCGAGTGCCGTCGGGCAGGAGCCGTTCGAGCGGCTCGGCAAGCTCGTAGACGGTCTGCACGGCGAGGTCACGACTGTACGGAACGCCGTCGCGGGCAGCGCGAGCCCGCAGACCCGCCTCGTGCATGTCGAGAATGTCGCGTGGCAACGGCAGCGCACCGGGCTCGAGGATGCGCAGATAGCCGTCCGCGTCCCGCGCGGGCATCACGCGGCTTTTCACGTGGCGGTTCGGCGACCACGGCACGTCCAGCACGCCGGCCGCGAACGCACGCACGCTGCCGACTGCGACGTCACCGTCGCCCATCTCGAGCACCTTGTCGACGATCGCGCGCACTTCCCGCCCGATCAGCGCTTTCTCGCGCTCGTATTCGGGGAGGCCCGCGAGACGAATGTTCCGCGCAAGATAGATTGCCATTCGCGTAATCCGGAGGCCTTCCGCGTTGGCCTCGGGGGTGGGAATGCCGTGCGCCTCGTGCGTCGATTTCGTCGTGACGCTCACCGCACCGCCGATGGCCGCAAGCGTTCCGCCGTAACTGACGAGCGTGGAGGCCTGCGCGTCGTCGTGGGGCCACGCGCCCATCCAGTGCAACGACGTGATCGGCGTGAACACGTCGCGATAACCCTTTTTCGCCAGATATTCCTGCGTCAGCGACTCGCACGCGGCGATGGCGGCGGCATCCTGGACCAGGTGCAACGTCTGTGCGAGTTCGAGGCCGTAATGCTTAACGCCTTGCGCGGCAGCGAGCAGGCAATCGAGAACGGCGATGGCGATCGCGATGCACGGCGGAATGTTGGTGCCGGTCAGAAACCCCGGCTGGCGCCGATGCAGTTCGACGCCGCGTTCCGCATAGACCGCCGCAAGCCGGTCAAGGTATTGGTAGTTGCGTATCCCATCCTCGATGGACAACTCCTTGATGTACGACGTCGTGTACGCGATTCCGCTGCCGAGGTAGCCCGTATAGCCTGCGGCGAAGCCGATCTCCGACGTGAGCTTGGGCATCGACGTCCCGGTGAGCATGATCGCCGGCTTGTCGATCGCGTCGATCAGTTCGCGGCACGCGGCGATGCCGTAATTGACGATCGGGAACCCGTTCAGCAGAGAGCGCCCGAGCCGCTCGGACTCGTCGACGCCTTTCTGCGCAGCGGCAAACTGTTCATTGCGCGTGTAGCTGTCGGTGGTCGTCGGCACGATGTCCGCCATGCCATCGCGATCGAGCGCGATCATCAGCGCCTTTTGCATCTCGAATGTTGCGAAGCCGCCGCGCGGTTGCGTGAGACAACGCCGCTCCCGGTGCGCCTGGCGCATGACGTCCGCGAGGCGCTTATGGGGGGGCAACGCAAGGTGGCGGGCAACCGCTTCGTCGAGATCCACCTGCGCGCCTGTCGGCCAGCGCGCGAGATTGGCGGCGCGCGCACGGTGGAATTCGTCTTCGGGAATCGCTGCCTCCGAAAGCGGCGGCAGTAGCACGTTTGCGCGAGGCTGGTCGTTCATCGCCGGTTCATTCGACAAGGCGCAAGTGGCGCGAAGCGCAATCGAACGCCGCGACAGGATCCACTTGTGCAAGCAGCCCCGCCGCGAACAACAGGTAATCGGCATCGATTGCAAGGCGGGGCGCCCGCGGGCGCAATTGTTGCGGCTTGCGGGAGCTTGCGAAGCCCGCGCGAAGCACGCTCGCCGGCTCGCGCGAATTGACGAGTGCCCCGCCGGTGCCGATCAGCCATCCGACCTCCGACAGGTCCTTGCCGCGCTGAACCTGCACCGGTCCCTGCGCCGTGTAGACGGTCTCCACGGTGCCTGCGTGCCGACCGACTGCGATGTCGACCGCCGCTCGAACGAGGACATCGTCGAGGCGGTGCTCCACTTCGCTCTCCGGCAAGGTCTCCACGTCCGCTTCGATTCTCGCAAGCACTGACGACGCCGCGTCCAAAGTCATTCCCGCATCAACCGCGATTGCCTTCAATCCGACGGCATCGACGATCGCACCTGCGTTGTGCCGCATGCCGAGATCCCCTTCCACCGTACGCTTGGCGTGCGGCTCCGGCAAGCCATGCCGAATGACACCGGGCGTCGCCGGTTCGCCGCTGCCGATCGAGT
>JBKPOL010000308.1:0-6350 GCA_046733075.1 Pseudomonadota bacterium
CGTGCGCTACTTGCGGGTGCGGGCCGCGGGCCGTTTCGCCGACGTGGTAACGACGCGAGGCGCGGGCTTTGTCGCTGCGGGTGCCCGACGCGTCACAGCCGGTAAAGTCGCTGCCGGCGCACGCGCGGTGCTCTTGCGCGACGTCTTCGGCGCGGGCGACTTCACGCCGGCGTCGCCCGTCGTGGCCTGCGAGGTCGAAGCCTTCTTTGTCACGGGCTTGGTCGCGGCACGCGTCGACGCCGTGCCGCTGCCATTGGCTGTGCGCGGGGTACCGCGCGCCGAACGGGCTGCCGAGCCATTGCTTCGCGACGAAGTGGCCGGCGCCGCGGGTGCCGATTCGCGCGTGGGCACCGGCGGTTTACGAGGTGCGCGTGTAGTGACGCTTCGTCTCGTCGTCGCCGGCGCTGTGCGACCGGCCTTCTCATCGACCAGCGCGACCGCCTCGTCGAGCGACAGCGATTCGACGGCATTGCGGTCCGGCAAGGTTGCGTTCGTCGAGCCATGCTTGACGTAGGGTCCATAGCGCCCTGCGTGCAATTCGACCGGTTGCCGATCGCGCGGATGCTTGCCGAGAACGCGCAGCGGTGCGCTGCGCGCCCCGCGCGCGCCCTTGCGACCCGGTTCCTTGGCCTCGAACTCGAAACCGACCTTGCCGTCCGGTTGCTTGACGAGGTACGCGGAGAAGGGCCGGCGCGTCCGGGCCGACACGAATTGCAGCAGGTCGGACTTTCCCGTCTCGAGCAGCTTCGACATCTGCGCGCGATCGATGGGTCGTTGCAGGATCATCCGGCCGGAACGGAAGTCGCACGTGCGACCTTCGCCCACGGCTCGCTCGCATACGTACGCATTGGGCGTCTCGAACACGCGATTGCCGCATTTCGGACACGGGCCGAGCGGTACCTGACCCGAGAAGTCGACGTCGGCGTCATCGTCGTCGAGGCGCGGGCCGAAGTCGAACTCGACCTCATTCGCATCGGTTAATCGGAGCTTCGCCGAGAACGGGCGCCCCATCTTGCTACGAAAGCCATCGAGCGGTCCGATCTCGCGCGTCGAAAGCAGCGTGTCGGCTTCGGGTGGTGCGAGCTGGCGTCCGCCCATGATCTTCCAGAAGCCGAAATCGCAATCGACGCACTGAAAGCGCTTGTATTTCTCGTGAACTTCGCCGTCGCATTTGGGACAACGCGCGGTGAGGGTGGCGAAATCGCCGGGGATCGTATCGCTCTCGTAGTTCTTCGCCTGCGCGACGATGTGCTTCGTCATGTCGACGATCTCGCGCATGAACTCGTTGCGCGCAAGCTCTCCGTGCTCCATCTGCGCGAGCTTGAATTCCCACTCCGCCGTGAGCTCAGGCGAAAAAAGCTCCGGGATGCCGAGCCCGTGCAGGAGCGTCATCAGCGATGCGGCTTTCGGGGTGGCGATGAGCTCCTTGCCCTCGCGCAGGATGTAGCGCTCGGCGATCAGGCCCTCGATGATCTGCGCGCGCGTCGCCGGTGTGCCGAGCCCCTTCTCGCGCATTGCCTCACGCAGTTCGTCGTCCTCGATCGACTTGCCCGCGCCCTCCATTGCCGAGAGCAGCGTCGCCTCGGTGAATCGCGGTGGCGGCCGCGTCGTCAACGGGACGACCTCGACCCGGTCGGTCGCAACCTTTTCCTCGCCTTCGAAGCGCCGCACGTTTGCGCCGCGGCCGTCCCTGGTCTCGCCGGTCGACTCCTCGGAACGCGCTGGGACCGCGTCGACGATCTCTCGCACACGAACGGGTGTGAGCGTGGGCTCGTCGCCCGTCGCGTCCCGTCCATACACCGCGAGCCAACCCGGCTGCACCATCACCTTGCCCTCCGACTTGAAGGGCGCATCGCCCACGCGCGTGATTCGCGTCGTGATCAGGAATTCGGCCACCGGATGGAAGACGGCGAGGAAACGCTTGACGACGAGATCGTAAAGCCTCGCCTCGACCTCGTTCAGATGCCTCGGACGCACGAGCGTCGGGATGATCGCGAAGTGGTCCGAGATCTTGGTGTTGTCGAAGATCCGCTTGTTCGGCTTCACCCACTTGTGGCGCAGAATGTTGCGTGCATGCGTCCCGTAAGCCGGCGTGTCGGACAGTTCCTGCAGCGTCGCCTTGACTGTGTCGATGTAGTCCTCGGGAAGCGCGCGCGAGTCGGTGCGAGGATAGGTCAGCGCCTTGTGCTTCTCGTACAACGCCTGTGCGAGCGATAGCGTCGTGCGCGCGGAGAAGCCGAAGCGGCCGTTCGCATCACGCTGGAGACTCGTCAGGTCGTAGAGAAGCGGCGCAATCTGCGTCGATGGGCGCGATTCTTCCGTAACGATGCCCGGCTTGCCGATGCACGCATCGGCGATGACGCGTGCACTTGCTTCATCCCAGAGCCGTTCGGGCCGGCGATCGACGTCATCGCCGTCCGCGGACTTGTCGGCCTTTTTGAAATGCTCGTCGAACCAGCGGCCCGTGTACTCGCCGGCCTCTGCGCGAAACGTGGCGAGGAGCTCCCAGTAGTCTCGTGGCCGGAAGGCGCGGATCTTCTCCTCGCGCTCGACGAGGATCGCCAGTGTCGGCGTTTGCACGCGGCCCACGGTGGTGAGCTGAAAGCCGCCGGACTTCGAGTTGAACGCCGTCATCGCCCGCGTGCCGTTGATGCCGACGAGCCAGTCGGATTCGGACCGACACACTGCGGCGTCGGCGAGTGGTCGCAAGGCCTTGTCCGGGCGCAGTCGCTCGAATCCTTCGCGTATGGAGGCGGGCGTCATCGATTGCAGCCACAGGCGCTCGACGGGCTTGTTCGTCTTCGCGTACTGGACGATGTAGCGAAAGATCAGCTCGCCCTCACGACCCGCGTCACAAGCGTTGATGAGGCGATCGACGTCCTTGCGCCGAATAAGCTTCAACAGCGTTTTAAGGCGCGCCTCGTTTTTTTCGATCGGATGCAGCTCGAAATGCGAGGGAATCGCCGGCAGATGCGCGAACGTCCATTTGCCGCGCTTCACCTCTTCCTCTTCGGGCATGCCGATCTCGAGCAGGTGACCGACGGCCGAAGACAGCACATACCGGTCGCTCTCGTAGTAATCGGCGTGCTTGACGAAGCCGCCCAGCACGCGCGCGATGTCGGCGGCGACGGAAGGCTTCTCGGCGATGATGAGCTGCTTCGGCAAATTCTGATCCGGGGAATCGGCGCGGGGCGGCGCCATGACTGATGCAACATGCGGCCCGACCCCCCGCTTGGCAAGCGTGAGAGCGGCGAGTTCCGTTTGGGGGGCCGATACTACAGAAGGTTCGTCGGCGGGAGCAACCATTCGATCGGCCTATGCCGCTTGCGCGGGGGCTTTTGCCCGCTACATCGGCGATCGTGTTGCGACCCGACGAGGACGGGCCGCGATCTCATCGGAAGTCAGCGCACACTACGTTGAACGATTCGCACGGCGTTGCCAGTATCCGCCCGGGAGCGCATCGACAAGATCCTCGAGCTCGAGCCGCACGAGGCCTGCTGCGACGACGTCCGCGGCATGACCCGTGCGTTCGACGATCGCATCGACGGTTACCGGGTCGTAGCCGAGCGTGTCGAGCAACCACGCGCGCTCGCCGGGCGCGCGTTGCGCGCGCGCAGGTGCGCGCGGTTCGGTCGCGCCAAGACCGAGCTCGGCGAGAATGTCCTCCGCGGTCTCGACGAGCTTGGCGCCTTCGCGGATCAGCTTGTGGCAGCCGCGGGCAAACGGCGAGTGGATGGAGCCCGGGATTGCGAACACGTCGCGGCCCTGCTCGCCAGCCCACCGCGCAGTGATCAGCGATCCGGACGAGAGCGTGGCCTCGACGACGAGCACGCCGCGCGACACGCCGCTGATCAATCGATTGCGGCGAGGAAAGTTTTCGGGTCGCGCGGGCGTCCCCGGAACGAACTCGGAGACGATGCCACCGGTTTCGGCAATCCGTCTCGCGAGATCGCGATTTCTTGCCGGATAGATGCGATCGGGACCCGTGCCGATGAACGCGAGCGTCGACGCTTCGGTGGGGAGAGCTCCCTCATGCGCAGCGGCATCGACACCGAGCGCAAGGCCCGACACGATCGTCAGTCCCGCAAGCGCAAGCGCGTTTGCGAAATCGCGCGCGTTGGCCTTGCCCTGCTGGGTTGCGTGACGGCTGCCGACGATGGCGAAGGCCGGGCGGGTCAGCAGGTGCCGCGCACCGATGAAAAACAGCACCGGGGGCGCGTGCCCGATGTCGAGCAAGCTGCGCGGGTACTCGGCGTCATCCCACGCGATCAGATGATGCGCAGGATCGTCGAGCCAGCGTTTCGTTGCTTCCAACGCTGCGGCTGGCACCGGTTCGCACACGGCGGCGGCGCTGGTCGATGGAACATGGCGGGCGAGCTCCGCCAAGGAAGCGTCGAGGATTACTCCGGGGTTGCCGAACTCGCGCAGCAGTGTGACGAGTGCGCGCTGCGGCAGGCGCTTGTGCGCCAGCATTGCCCACGCGAGCGAC
Source organism: Pseudomonadota bacterium (assembly GCA_046733075.1). Lineage (GTDB taxonomy): Bacteria > Pseudomonadota > Gammaproteobacteria > Burkholderiales > Casimicrobiaceae > VBCG01. The sequence continues at coordinate 4,490 of JBKPOL010000308.1, forward strand.
CGCGGATCGACCGCCATGCGCCAGCAATGTACGCGGTTGCGACCCGGCCGTCGCGCATTCGTCCGGCTTAGGGCTTGTCAACGGTGCGGGCGCGGTAGCAGGCGAATGCGGAGGACGTCGCGTCTTCTCCCGTACCCTGACTCGCGAGGTTCGTCCCGCGTTCGCGCTCGTTCGGGGTCCTGGCGTGATCCTCCGAGCGTCGATCCGCTACGGCGTGCGCACGTAATCACCCACGCGAACGGCGTCGCTCGAGTTCAGCACGATCGCGTACGAGACACGGTCGAACACGCGGAAGACCATCAGGATGCCGGTGCGCTCGTCGGGAACCTGCAGATAGCGCGGTGGCGTGAAGACCGTCGTCTGGTCGAGATTCGGGAACATGACGGTCTGGTCGTTCGCGTTCGGTCGACGGTCGCGTATCGGCGCCACCACCCGGTAGATGGCAAGCACGTGCCCGACCTCGAGGCCGTCGGCGGTGCCCCGATCGAGCGTGACGACATACCCGCGCCCGGTCTCGAGACCATCGCGGGCGAGCTTCAGGATCCGCCCGTCGATGCCGCGATCAGGCGCATGCGGCACGTAGTTCTGCAGAACCTCGCGCGCGGCCGGCAACAGTCGATCGCCAATGACGATCTCCTCGGTAGCCGACTCGATGCGCGCGCTCGACACATCGGCGAATCGCTCGACGCGCGCGGTGCCGAGGAAACGGTTCTCGTAACCCAGTGTCTCTCCGTGATCGTTCACGAGTCGCTCGCCGGGTCGGTAGATGAACCACAGGTCGCCGGCCTTGGGGTCCAGCCCTACGGCATAGACCAGATCCGACTGTCCGCGCACGACACGCTCGTCGCGACCGGCGATTATTTCGGGGGCGTCGGAGAGGCCCGTGGGCCCGGTGATCAGCGGTCGCGTCAGGAAGGGCTCGATATCGCCGGGCGGGATCGGCGGAATCGCTTCCGACTCGAGCTGCGAAACTCGCACCTCGGGCGCGAGTCTCACTGTGTTGCGTGCGAGTGCAAGCTGCGGTTGTCCATCGACGTAAGTCAGGCTGATGACGTCGCCCGGATAGATCCGGTGAGGGTTCTTGATCTGGTCGCGGTTCATCCGCCACACTTGCGGCCAGCGCCAGGGTTCTTTCAGAAACTTGCCGGAGATCCCCCACAGCGTGTCGCCCTTCTGCACCGTGTAGTTGGAGGGCGCGCTGTCGACCGCCTGGACACCTTGCGCGGTGGCGGGCGCTGCGGCACCGAGAACCAACAGTACGGCAACCGCGGCAGTCAGGCGTTTCGCTATGGTAAACTGTTGACGCATATGGCCTCTTTTCTTGCCGGGGGACTTGCTAACGTCCTAAACCGCCACAAAATAGGGACTTAACGACGATTCTGCATCCGAGGGCTTGCATTTGGCAAGCTGATTACGCATGGCGCTGCTTCCGATACTCGAATACCCCGATCCGCGTCTCAAAAAGGTTGCAGCCCGGGTCTCGACCCTCACGCCCGAGATCCGCAAGCTCGTGCGCGACATGGCTGAAACCATGTACGCTGCGCCGGGCGTGGGGCTGGCTGCAACGCAAGTGAACGTTCACAAACGGGTGATCGTCATCGATATCTCGGAGCACAAGGACCACCTGCGCGTGTTCATCAACCCGGAGATCCTTTCCGCCGAAGGCGACGCGGAGTGCGAGGAAGGATGCCTGTCGGTGCCCGGGTACTACGACAAGGTCACTCGTGCAGCGCGCATTCGTGTTCGCGCACAGGACGAGAACGGTGAAACGTTCGAATTGGACGCCGACGGGTTGCTCGCCGTGTGCATTCAGCACGAAATGGACCAGCTGATCGGCAAGGTCTTCGTCGAATATCTGTCT
>JBKPOL010000309.1:0-5276 GCA_046733075.1 Pseudomonadota bacterium
GGATAGTTCCACGCCGAGATGTTCGCAACGACGCCGAGCGGCTCGTGCGTGATGCGCTCGTCGAGCTTTTGCGCTGCGTCGGCGAATACCCTGATTTCGCGCAGCGCGCGCGAGGACTCGTCGAGAAAGAAATCGAGTCGTGCAAGGAGTCCCTTGAGCTCGTTCACCGACTGGCGAATGGGTTTGCCCACTTCCTGGGTCAGCGTCTGCGCGAGCGTTTCCGTACGTGCGACGACGAGCTCGCGAAACTTCGCGATTGCGGCGAGACGCTTGCGCAAAGGCGTTGCCGCCCACTGCGGTTGCGCGGCCCGTGCGGCGCCGTAATGCGCGGCGAGTTCACGCGGCCCGTCCGCGGCGACCCGCAGGATCGGCGCGCCCGTCGCCGGATTGGTGATTGCGAGCGTCGATGGCGATGTCCGGCCGCTTCCCGCGCGCCGCGGATTCGCAACGCTACCGCCTGGCTTTCCGCGCACGCGCCGCCTCCAGGAATTCGTTCAGGATGAGCGAACCGTCGAGGTGCTCCTCGCCCGTGTCATGCCCGAACATGAACTCGGGGTGCCATTGCACGCCGAGTACGTAGCTTGGCCCGCGCCAGCGAATCGCCTCGACGATGCCGTCCGGGACCGCCGTGGCTTCGACGATCAGGCCGCGTCCGAGCTTGTTCACCGCCTGGTGATGAATCGTGTTGATCGTTGCCTCGGTGCGATTCGGGTAGAGCTTCGCAAGTCCCGTCCCGGATATGAACCTGATCGGATGATAGTTCCGCTCGTACTTGGTGATGTCGCGGTGATCGAGCGCATCGGGCACCTGCGTTCCGATGTCCTGGAACAGGGTCCCGCCGAAGGCTACATTGATGAGCTGACAGCCGCGGCAGATGCCGAGCACCGGCTTGCCCTTGCCGACGAACGCCTCGAACAGTTCGATCTCGTAGCGGTCGCGGATGCGATCACCGACCCACGCGGGATCGCGGGGCTGCTCGCCGTACGTCGGGGGGGCGACGTCCGCGCCTCCCTGCAGCACCAGCCCGTCGAGCGCTTCGGCGTAGTGATAGAGGCGCATCTCGCTGCGCTGGATCAGTCCCGCGCTTTCGATGGCCGGGATCATCAGCACGAGCACGTTCTTCGACATCACCCAATGGCTGACCGACTGCTCCAGATAGTGCAGCGTCTTCGTGTAGACACCGCCGAGATTGATGGGATGCTCGCTCGGGTGATGAATGCGGGCGGAGACGCCGATCAGTAGGGGGCCGCCGGGCGATGCATTGCGTCCGCGCTTGCGGAGGCGATTCAGGCGCGAGAACACTTACATCGCTTCCGCGAAGATGCGCCGGAAGTCATCCGGCGTGCATGGCCGCGGGTTTGTCTGATGGCATGTATCGGCCGTTGCGATCTCCACGAGCCTCGCGATGTCCTCGTGCGTCACGCGCTGGCCGCCTGAGTAGTCGGTGAGCTTTGCCGGAATCCCGAGCGAGGCCTTGAGCCGGCCAAGCCATACGACAAACGTACTCGCGCGCGCCTCGTCCGATCCGGTGTCGCCGCCCGGCACGCGCGCGACGCGAGCGAGCTCGGCCAGTTTTGCGGAGGCCGCGTCGAGATTGAAGCGCATGACATGGTCGATCATGATGCCGTTGGCGAGGCCGTGATGCAGATCGGCAACCGTCGACAGCGCATGCGCGCAGGAGTGCACGGCGCCCAAATCCTTCTGGAACGCGATCGCGCCCATCATCGACGCCATGAGCATGTCGCCGCGCGCGCGCAGGTCGCGACCGTTTTGCACGGCGATCGGCAACGCGGCGGCCGCGATGCGCACGCCCTCTACGGCGATTCCGTCGCACAGCGGATGATAGGCCGGCGACAGATACGACTCGATGTTGTGCGTCAGCGCGTCCATGCCCGTCGCCGCCGTGATCGACGGCGGCATGTCGACCGTCATCTCGGGATCGGCGAACACCGCCTTCGCGAGCAGCGCCGGCGAGAACACGATCTTCTTGACGTGCGTGACGTCGTCGGAGATCACCGACGAGCGACCCACTTCAGACCCGGTGCCGGCGGTGGTCGGTACCGCGACAAAATACGGCAGCGGCGCCGAGATCGGCCGGACCTGCGGGTGGTCCCACGCGTATTCGAGAATGTCACCCGGATGCTCCGCCATCAGGGCGATCGCCTTTGCCACATCGAGCGCGGCGCCGCCCCCGACGCCAACGACACTGTCGGCGCGATGGGCACGATAGGCGTTCGCGCCTTCGACGACCTGGCTGCGAATCGGGTTGCCGTGGATGTTCGAGAAGACGGCGTACGATAGGCTTGCGAGCTCGCCCCGAAATTGCGCGAACACCGGCAACGACGCCAGGCCCCGATCCGTCACGACGAGCGGACGCGAGCGACTCGCTGCAGCGAGATGGCCAGCGACTTCCTTGCGCGCGCCAGGCCCGAACAGAATCGACGTGGGAAACGCGAATCGATGGAGGCTCGTCATATGATCTCGAAGTAGCGCTTGCGCTCCCAGTCCGTCACGGCGTCGAGCCACTGGCGCCATTCCCATTCGCGCGTCGCCGCGAAGTGGTCGACGAACTCGTCGCCGAACCAGTCGCGTGCCGACTCCGATTCGCGGAAGATGCGCGTCGTCTCGATGAGCGTGCGCGGCGCGCGCGGAACGTTCTCGGCGCCGACGTTCGTCCCCTCGATCGGTGGCCGCGTCAACGATCGATTGCGCTCGACGCCGTCAAGGCCTGCGGCGAGGCAGGCGGCGACGGCGAGATACGAATTCACGTCCGACCCCGGGCAGCGGGTCTCGAGTCGCGTCGACTTCGGCGAACCCGCCAGCACGCGGAAGCTTGCCGTCCGGTTGTCGATGCCCCACGTCGGCTTCACCGGCGCCCAGAACCCGTCGACAAGTCGTTTGTAGCTGTTCACCGTCGGCCAGAACATCGGCGCGAATTCGAGCAGCGTCTCGAGTTGGCCCGCGAGGTAGCTCTCGAACATCGCGCTCATGCCGTAACGTCCCTTCGCGTCGTGGAACAGGTTGCGCTTCCCGTCGGACAGCGATTGATGGCAATGCCCCGAGCAGCCGGGATACTGCTGGCTCCATTTCGCCATGAAGCTCGGCATGATGCCGAAGCGCGCGCCGATCTCCTTGGCGCCGGTCTTGAACAGTATCCCGCGGTCGGCCGCTTCCAGTGCTTCCGAAAACATGATGGCCGCTTCGTAGACGCCCGGCCCGGTCTCGGTATGCAGGCCTTCGATCGGCACGCCGAACGCGGCCATGTCCTCCGAGAGCGCCTTGAAGTATTCGCGCGAATGATTGGCGCGCAGCAGCGAATAACCGAACATTCCCGGTGTGAGCGGCGTGGGACCGATGCCCTGCTTGTCGGCCCATGTCTGCGGTGTCTCGACGAAGTTGAACCACTCGAACTCGAGGCCGCACATCGGAATCACCCCGAGCTTTTCGGCACGCTGCAGCACCCGCTTCAGCACCTGGCGGCCATCGAGCGGGAACGGCTCGTCGCCTCTTTCCGTGCGGACGATGAACTCACCCAGGAAGAAGTCGACGTTGTCGTCCCATGGAACCTTGCGGTGCGTCGAGAGATCGATGCGGGCGAGGGCATCGGGGAAGCCTTTGTGCCATCCGGTGAAGGTGGTGTTGTCGTAACACTGGTCGTGACAGTCCCAGCCGTAGACGACATCGCAGAATCCGAAGCCGGCGTCGATCGCGGATTCGAACTTGTCCTTGTGCAGATATTTCCCGCGCAGGATTCCGTCGATGTCCGAGACGGCGACCTTGACGCGGTTGCCCGGCGTTTTGCGGACGGCCGCGAGCGTCTCGGCGGCGGCGGGCACTGGCATGACGAATCTCCTGGGCGGCGCTTTGCTGTTGTCGTAAGCCGCACCCCTTCCAATTCTCCTGGCGAGGGCAGGGGTGGGTCGCGCGTGGGCATTTTAGCTTACGCGCTGCGATCGACTTGACCGGAATCGCGGACGTGCCGTCCAAACGATCGGTCGATGGCGCTCGCGGCTCCGATCGTACCCAAGGATGCGATCCCGCCGCAATTTGACAGCGCTGCCGTCCTCCTCCACGCTCCCTGCGCCAGCCCCGATCATGAAGCTGCTCCTCGACCGCTTTGCGCTGTTCTACCCGATGCGGATCGTGGGGACGAGCTTCATGGTGATCGTCGCGACGCTCTACGCGTGGCACTTCGATCGATTCGGCCCGTTCTACTACGGCCTCGTGCTCGTTCTCGTCGTCTACCCGCACGTCGTCCACCATGTGGCGCGCAAGTACCCGCAGAATCGGCGCGGCATCGAGCTCCGCACCTTCTTGATCGACTCGTTCGCGGTCGGCGTGGTCGTGCACTCGATCGGTTTTGGTCCCTTTCCCACGTTCGTGCTGATCACGGTGGCACTGGCGAGCGCGCTTTCCGTCGATGGCCCGCGGCAATCCTTCCTGAGCGCAGTCGCCGTCGCCGCCGGCATCCTGGCTTATGCCGTGTTCTTTCCCGTGAATACTGCTTTCGTCGACACGATTGCGGTCGACATCGTGAGCTCGGCCTTCACCTTCATCTATTTCATGGCGTTCGCGTTTTCGGCCCGCAACCGCAGCGCGCTGCTGCTGCGATCCGAAGCCGAGCTGCGCGAGCGGACCGCGTCGCTCGAAATCGAGAAGCTTCGCTCCGACCGATTGCTGTTCAATCTGCTGCCGTCGGGGCTCGCTGCACAAATGGGTCTGCCGGGCGGCATACGGCCCGCGCGTTTCGAGCAAGTCGTCCTGCTTGGCATCGAGCTGCGCCACTTCTCGCGCATGCTGCAATCTGCGCCGGAGGACGAGGCGCTGGCGCATCTGATGCACTGCTTCAAGGCGTTCGATGCGATCGCCGATCGCTTCGGCATGGAGAAGCTCAAGACGATGGGCGATATCTACATCGCCGTCGGCGGGCTGCCCGCACCCGCTGCGGGCGATGCCGCGTCGGGCGTCCGGGCCGCGTGGGCCGTCCGCGAGTTCCTGAGCGACCTTGCCGAGTCGCGGCGTGCTCACGGCGCGTCGGTGCTCGATGCACGGATCGCCGTGCACGCCGGCAGCGTGATCGGCGGCGTCGTCGAGACCTCTAAGCTTTCGTACGACATATTCGGCGAGGCGATGAAAACGCTGTTCGGCTTGCTGCGTGGCTGCGAGGACGGCGCGATCGTCATCTCCGAGGACGCGCGGCGCCTCGCGGGCGAGGTATCCGAAAGACCCGGGCTCGATGCCGCTCCCAGCGCCGGTGCGTCCGTGCCGCACGTCGA
>JBKPOL010000310.1:0-13137 GCA_046733075.1 Pseudomonadota bacterium
ATGCGTAGCGGCCGTCGAGCGGTGAAAGCGCGGTGAGACGAGCGATTGGATCGACGGTCATCGGCGAGTTCTCGATCGAGTTCAGGGTCGTTTCCGGCAAGTCAATCGCTCCTTTGTCGGAGAGCTCGCGGAACGGCACAGCAGAATGCGATGTTATACTCGAAACGCTTCGCTTTCGTTGTCCATTCCTCCTTCTTCGCCCCACCCTTTTCCGTGCTGACGCTGATAGCCTCCAGGACGAGCCCCTACGCCCGAAAAACGCGCATCGTGCTCGCGGAAAAGAAGGTCGAATATCAGATGCTCGAGACATCCGCATGGGAGCCGGGCAACCCGGTGCACGCGTACTCCCCGCTCGGCAAGCTGCCGGTGCTGATTCTCGATGACGGCACGCATCTCTACGATTCGCGGGTGATCGCGGAATACGTCGATCTCGTCAGTCCCGTGTCACGACTGATTCCCGAGCCCGCGCGGCAGCGGATCGCGGTAAGGAAATGGGAAGCGCTGGCGGATGGGGTTTGCGATGCGGCTGCGGCGATAGTCGTCGAGGGCCGGCGGCCTGCTGAGCTCCGCAGCAGCGAGTGGATCGAGCGCCAGCGCCGCAAGATCCACGAAGGTGTCGCCGAGATGTCGCGCGAACTGGGCGACGGCGCGTGGTGCCATGGCGACTCGTACTCGCTCGCCGATATCGCCTGCGGGTGCGCGCTCGGTTACCTCGATCTGCGCGCGCCTGATATCGAGTGGCGCGTCAGCTATCCCAATCTTTCGCGGCTCGCCGAAAAGGTTGCAAAGCGCTCGTCGTTCACCGACACCGCGCCGTAATCCTTTCGCCGCACTGGGCGTTTGTCGCTCCTTCGCCGACAGCGCGGTGCTACCGCTCGACCTGCTCGACCTTCGTCAGGCCGGCAATGAGGTGCTTCTGCATCGTGAAGAACACGGTCACCGGCGCAATCGCGGCGAGAATCGCGCCGGCACACACGAGGTGCCACGATGTCTGGTACATGCCACGCAACGTTTGCAGGCCCGCGGTGAGTGGCCGGATGCTGTCGGACTGTACGAGCACCAGGGACCAGAAGTAGTCGTTCCAGACGAACGTGAAGATCAGCACCGCGATCGCCGCCATCGCCGGATGGACGAGCGGCATCACGACGCGCCAGAACACGGTGAGTTCGCCCGCGCCTTCGATTCGCGCCGCATCGAGCACCGGATCGGGCAGCTCCCGAATGAAGTTGCGCATGAAGAGCGTCCCGAAGCCGGTCTGGAACGCCGTGTGGAAAAGCACGAGCGCGACCCGCGTGTCGTAGAGATCGAGCGCGATCATCAAATCGCGCACCGGAATCATCAGCGCCTGCGCGGGCACGAGATTGCCGGCGACGAACAGCATCAGCAAGGCGCGGTTGCCCCTGAATTCGTGCTTGGCGAGCGCGAACCCGGCCATCGACGCAAACAACACGGTCGCCGAAACCGCCGGAATCGTGATCATGAAGCTGTTGGCGATGAACCTGCCGATGTGCGACCCGGCGAGGATCTGCCCGTAGTTCTGCAACAAATTGAACTCCGTCGGCCAGCCCCAGTAGTTGCCGCGATTGAGGTCGTCGACCGATCGCAACGACGTCAGTGCGACGCCCATCAATGGCAGCAGCCAGAGCAAGAGCAGCAGGAGCACGCCCGCTCCGTAGGCCGTACGAACGGAAGCGGAACGCCCGGCGACGGAGGCGGGAAACAAAGCTAACCTGTGCTCGTTCGATCCGCGCAGTAGACGTGCCGATTCCATCGGCGTCGGACCCCGCGTGGACACTTACCCATCGACACTACGGGCGCTCCCGCCGCAACAGACGCCAGAGGAGCACGCTGATGATGCCGCTCATCATCGCGAGCAGAACGCATGCGATGGCGGCGCCGTAGCCGTAGCGCAGGCTCACGAACGTCTGCTCGTACATGTAATACGCGAGCACGGTCGAGCTGTCGTAGGGGCCGCCGAGCGTCATTATGACCACGTAGTCGAAGCTGCGGAGCGCTGCAACAGCGCAGACCATCGCGACGATGAATTGCGTGGGACGAAGCTGCGGCAACACGACGTTGCGAAACAGCGACCAACCATGCGCGCCATCGACGCGGGCAGCATCGATCGTCTCGCGGGGCATCGCGGCAAGCCCGGTGAGATAGAGAATCATGCAATAGGCGGTTTGCGGCCACAGGCCGGCGGCGATCATCGTGTAGAGGGACCAGCGCTCGGTGTCGAGCGGCGCGGCCGCCGGCAAGCCCACCGCCGCGAGAAGCCGGGGAAACAGTCCGAAACGACCGTTGAAGAACCAGGTGAAGATCAGGCCGACGACGACCTGGCTGATCACGAACGGCATGAAGAACAGCGATCGCGCAACGCGCATCCCCGCAACCGCCTGGTTCAGGAAGATTGCGAGCGCAAGGCCCGCGACGGGTGCAATCAAGTAGCAGGCGAGCCAGCGCAGGTTGTTGGCAACGGCGGTGGCGAAGATGGGATCGTTCAGGAGCTCCGCGTAGTTGCCGAGCCCGACCCACGTGCGCTGCCCGAGGCCGTCCCAGTCGTACAGCGACAGCAGGACCGTGCGCACGATCGGATACAGGACGAATACCGAGAACAGCACGCACGCCGGCGCGAGGAGCACGACGGTGCCGAGCCCCGCACGACGTGAGGCGGCGGACGCAATGCTCGGCCGTCTCGGCGAAGGCGTGTCGAGCGCGCTACCGGACACTCGCAGTCGCCGCGCCGTAGATCCTCGCGCGGGCACGCTCGATCGTGTCCAGGATGGCGTCCATGCGCTCCGGTTTCAGCAGAAACTCCTGGAATCCTTTCATTGCGATGTTCGCGAGGTCGTCGCTCGTATCGCGATCGAAGAACTGCGCAAGCCCGTCCGCATTCGCGAGCAGCTTGCGGCCGGCCGCAAGGAACGGGTCGTCGACGATGCCGGCGTTGGTGTTGACCGGAATCTGCAGCATGCGTCGATTCAGCGCCTCCTGCACGTCGGCGCGCATGACGAACGAGAGGAAGGTGCGCGCGTCCGCCTTGTTGCGCCCACCTGCCGGAATGTGGATCGTGTTCATCGGCGCATCTTCATACCGCGGGACTGCAGGATCGATGACCGGAAACGGGGCGAACGCCATGCGGTCCCGCACTTCCGGCGGAAAATTCGGGACGATGTAATTGCCGATCAGCATCATTCCCGCCTTGCCCGTGTAGAGCAGCGCCTGACTTTCCTGCCAGCTCGAGGATGCGTGGTTGCGGCTGAAGCATCCTCGCTGGACGAGTGTGCGCCAGCGATCGAAGACCCGGCGCACGCGGGAATCGGTGTACGCGACGCGGCCTTCCATCAGGTCCATGTGGAACGCAAGGCCGTTCTCGCGCAGGTCCAGGTAATCGAACCATGCCGCGGCCGGCCACAGGTCGCGCGTGCCGATCGCGAACGGCTCGATGTTGCGTGCCTTGAGGCGATCGCATGTGGAGAGAAGCGACGCCCATGTGCGCGGTGGCTCGGCGATGCCCGCGCCGGTGAGGACGTCACTCCGGAAGTAGAAACCGACCTGGTAATGCTGGTACGGGACCCCGTATTGCCGTCCGTCGATCGTGACGAGGTGGATCGCCGCGGGGTGCATCGCCGCCTTTACTGCAGGCGTGAAGAGCGCGCTCACATCGTCGAGCAGGCCCGGGGTCACGAACTGCCGCATCCGGTTTCCGGCGAACCAGAACACGACGTCCGGCGGCACGCTCGTCAGCCAGTTCCGGATCGCCTTCTTGTAGCTCTCGTGATCGTACACGTTGAACTCGACGTGAACATCCGGATGCTCGGCCTCGAACTGACGAACGGCCGCCTGCCACGCGGCTCGAGGCGCTGGATCGGTCGTGTTCGCGTTGATGACGAGCGTACCCGCTGCTTGTGCAGACGACGCGGCGCCAAGCAGGCCACCGAGCAGCATCAGCAGCGCGCACGCCGCGCCGATCCAACGGTTCGCGGAGCGCGCGACGTCGTGCCGCAGGCTGCGTCTGTGGCGGCGCATGGCGCTGCTAGCCTCCCTCACCCAAGTCGGGTACGATCAAATGGTACCCGAACCGAGCGACACGACGAGGCCGGGCCACAGGGGAAATGGACGACCGTCCCGGCTGTCGCAGGACCACCTTGGCAAGACCCGGATCGATACCCGACAGGCCTGCGCTGCACGATCTCGGCGATCACCTGTTCCACCGCGATGCGCTGACGCTCGCCGAGCAATCCGCAGGCATCGGCGTGTGGAGCATCGATCTCAAGACCGGGCTTGTGCGCGGCACCGCGCAGTTCTTCCGCATCATGGGACTCGAGCCGACGGGCGATCAGGTGCCGGTCGAAGCGCTGCGCGCGCTTCGCCATCCGCACGACCGTGCGCGCGTCGTCGCCGGTTTTCGGAATGCGCTCGAAGGCGGAAGCGACTCGTACGAGATGGAATATCGGGTGATTCACCCGGATGGCCGCGTGCGATGGGTCTTCGGCCGCGGGCGAGTCGTTCGCGACGCGGACGGAACACCGATCCGCTACAGCGGGGTCGATCTCGACATCACCGATCGGAAGGCTGCCGAGGCTGAGCTGGCTGCCGCCAAGGCGGCCCTCGAGCAGATGAACCAGGCGCTCGAGGAGCGCGTGCGCGAGCGCACCGTGGCCCTCGAGGCGGAGGCCGATCGCCGGATGCAGGCGGAGGCCCGTCTGCATCAGGCGCAGAAGATGGAGGCGGTCGGCCAGCTGACGGGCGGTCTCGCGCACGACTTCAACAATATCCTGCAGGTCATCAGCGGCAACCTGGAGATCGCCGCCCGCCTGCTGGCCCGAAGTCCGGCGAGCGTGGCGGACAAGGTGCGCGATTCGCTTCTCGGAGCGATCGCCAGTGCGCAGCGCTCGGCTCAAAGCGCCAAGAACCTCGTCAACCAGATGCTCGGCTTCAGCCGCCTGCAAAACCTCACGCCTTCCATTTTCCGCATCGACGATCTCGTCACGGGCATGGCCGACATGATCCGTCGCACGCTCGGCGAAACCATCGACGTCGAGATCGTGTCGGCACCGGAGGCCTGGATGACACACGCGGATCGCAACCAGCTCGAAACCGCGTTCCTCAATCTGGTGGTCAATGCCCGCGATGCCATGCCGTCTGGCGGACGACTCACGATCGAGACGCGAATGCGGCGATTGCCGACGGCCGGGATGATCTTCCGCAAGGCGATTACGCGTTGCTCGCCGTCCGCGATACGGGCTGCGGCATCCCCGAAGACGTGCTCCCGAAGGTCTTCGAGCCGTTCTTCACCACCAAGGACACGGGGCGCGGCTCGGGCCTCGGCCTCTCCATGGTGTACGGCTTCGTCACCCAGTCGGGGGGCCACGTGCGGATTGCAAGCAACCCGGGCGCAGGCACGTGCGTGCGGATCTATCTCCCGCGCGCGGCCGAGACCGTCGCCGTCACCCATGCGTTGGCCGAAAGCGGCATCGCGTCCGGCGTAAGCGGCGCAATCGGCGAACCGCCTGCGCGCGCCCGGCCGGGCGAGTCGATACTGGTTGTCGAGGATAACGTCGACGTGCGCCGATTGGGCGTCACCGCACTCGAGCAACTGGGTTACCACGTACTGCAGGCCCCGGACGCACACTCCGCGCTGCGGTTGCTCGACAGCGAGGCCGCGCTTCGCGTCGACGCCGTATTCAGCGACGTCGTGCTGCCGGGCGGACTGAGCGGCCCTGAGCTCGTCGACAGGATCCGTTGCAGCCGCCCCGGCATTCCCGCGCTCTTCACGAGCGGCTACACGCCCGATTCCGTCGGCGCGCACCCGCGGCTCGCCGGCGATCGGCGCATGTTGATGAAGCCCTACTGCATCGAGGCGCTTGCGGCCGCGATCCGTCAGACGATCGACGAATCGCGGTGACGGTGGGATGTGGCGATGCGCCCCGCGACACCAATCGCGCGGCGCCGTCTCACACTACCCTACAGCGCCTGCTTCAACTGGTCGAGAATCGCGGGATTTTCGAGCGTCGATACATCCTGTGTGATCTCCTCGCCCTTCGCGATCGAGCGCAGCAAGCGTCGCATGATCTTGCCGGAGCGCGTCTTCGGCAGGTTATCGCCGAAACGGATGTCCTTGGGCTTGGCGATGGGGCCGATTTCCTTGCCTACCCAGTCGCGCAACTGCTTCGCAATGTCCGCGGCTTCGGTGCCTTCCGGGCGGGTGCGCTTCAGCACGACGAATGCGCATACCGCTTCGCCGGTCATGTCGTCCGGTCGGCCGACGACGGCGGCCTCGGCGACGATGGGGTTTGCGACGAGTGCGGATTCGATTTCCATCGTGCCGAGGCGATGGCCCGAGACGTTCAGCACATCGTCGATGCGGCCCATGATCGTGAAGTAGCCGGTCGTCGCGTCGCGCACTGAGCCGTCCCCGGCGAGGTAGAGCTTGCCGCTGAGCTCGTCCGGGTAATACGACTTGCGGTAACGCTCGGGATCGCCCCAGATCGTGCGAATCATCGCGGGCCAGGGCCGCTTGATCACCAGTATTCCGCCCTGTCCATTCGGAACGTCCTGCCCGGTTTCGTCGACGATCGCCGCCATGATCCCGGGCAGCGGCAGCGTGCACGAACCGGGTACGACGGGCGTCACGCCAGGCAGCGGCGAGATCAGATGTCCGCCGGTTTCCGTCTGCCACCACGTGTCGACGATGGGGCACTTCTCGTTGCCGACATTGCGGTAGTACCACATCCACGCTTCCGGGTTGATCGGCTCGCCGACGGACCCGAGCAGCCGGAGGCTCGACAGATCATGGTTGCGCGGGGCGGTGGCGGGATTCACATCATTCGCCTTGATGAGCGAGCGGATCGCCGTCGGCGCCGTATAGAAGATGCTTACTCGATGCGCGGCGATCATCTTCCAGAACCGCGCTGCATCCGGGTACGTTGGGATGCCTTCGAACACTATCTCGGTCGCACCGCATGCGAGCGGGCCGTACGTGATGTACGTGTGCCCGGTCACCCAGCCGATGTCGGCGGTACACCAGAAGATGTCCGATGGCTTGATGTCGAACACCCACTTCATTGTAAGGGCCGCCCAAAGCAGATAGCCCGCCGAGCTGTGCTGGACGCCCTTCGGCCTTCCCGTCGAGCCCGATGTGTATAGGATGAACAGCGGATGCTCGGCGCCCACCCATTCCGGCTCGCACGTATCCGACTGCCTGGCCGCCAGCTCGTCCATCCATACGTCGCGACCGCCCGCGAACGCGACAGGGTTGCCCGTCCGGCGATACACGACGACGTTGCGGACCACTTCGCAGCCGCCCATGCCGAGCGCTTCGTCGACGATCGCCTTGAGTGGCAACGGCTTGCCGCCGCGCAACTGCTCGTCCGCGGTGATGACCGCGACTGCCTGTGCATCGACGATGCGCTCCTGCAGCGACTTGGCCGAGAATCCTCCGAACACGACCGAATGCGTCGCGCCGATTCGCGCGCACGCCTGCATTGCCGCGATCCCTTCGATGGACATCGGCATGTAGATGACGACGCGGTCGCCTTTCTGCACGCCGAGCGATCGCAGGCCGTTGGCGAGCCGGCATACGCGCTGGTGCAGCTCCCGATAGCTGACGCGGGTGACCTTGCCGTCGTCGGCCTCGAAGATGATCGCGGTCTTCTCCGCGTTGCCGTTTGCAAGATTACGATCGAGGCAGTTGTACGAAACGTTGAGCTCGCCGTCGTCGAACCACTTGTAGAACGGCGCGTTGCTTTCGTCGAGCGTTCGGGTGAACGGTTTGTGCCACGAGAGCGTCTCGCGTGCCAGGTCCGCCCAGAATCCCTGGAAGTCCCGCGCGGCCTTCGCGTTCAGGGCCTCGCAATCGGCCTTCTTGATGTTCGCCTGCGCGACCCAGGCGCGTGACGGCTCGAACACGCGGTTTTCGTGCATGACGGACTGGATCGTCGACATCGTTCTCTCCTCTAGGACTGGCGTCTTTCTGGGGCGGGCAAGGCCGCCTACAGGGGAAGTCTACCGAACGCGCCAAACGCCGCCAAACGCGAAGGTCGACATGATCGCGGGTGGTAAAATCGAAGGTCTTGATCCGCGTCACACTCGCATCGTTCCCGATTGGCTCGGCCGTCGAACGAATGCTCGCGATGCCGCGCGGACACAGCGCAAATTTGCCGAACGGCCACCATCATTCAAGGCATGGCCATGACGACCATTTCCCAGGAAGACCTCATCCGTAGCGTTGCGGATTCGCTGCAGTTCATTTCGTATTACCACCCAGCCGATTACATTGCTGCGCTTGGCGAAGCCTACAAGGCCGAAGAGTCGGCTGCAGCCAAGGATGCGATCGCCCAGATCCTCACTAATTCGCGGCTCTGTGCCGAAGGGCATCGTCCGATCTGCCAGGACACGGGCATCGTCGTGGCGTTCGTGCGCGTCGGCATGGATGTACGGTTCGACGACGCCACCATGAGCATCGGCGACATGATCAACGAAGGCGTGCGCCGCGCTTATCTGCATCCCGACAACACGCTGCGTGCATCGATACTTCGCGATCCGGCCGGCAAGCGAACCAACACACGAGACAACACGCCCGCCGTCGTCCATATCGACCTCGTACGGGGCAACACCGTCGATGTGCGGATTGCGGCCAAGGGCGGCGGATCGGAGAACAAGGCGAAATTCGTGATGCTGAATCCATCGGATTCCATCGTGGACTGGGTCCTGAAAACCGTGCCCACGATGGGCGCCGGGTGGTGTCCGCCCGGCATGCTGGGCATCGGGATCGGCGGCAGCGCCGAAAAGGCGATGGTGCTCGCGAAGGAAGCGCTGATGGAGCCCATCGACATGCACGAGCTCAAGGCACGCG
Source organism: Pseudomonadota bacterium (assembly GCA_046733075.1). Lineage (GTDB taxonomy): Bacteria > Pseudomonadota > Gammaproteobacteria > Burkholderiales > Casimicrobiaceae > VBCG01. Next base: position 8,858 of record JBKPOL010000310.1, read on the forward strand.
GTCCGTCGAATCGCCTCGAGGAATTGCGGATCGAAATCTACGACAAGGTAAACGCGCTCGGCATCGGCGCGCAGGGACTCGGCGGGCTCGCAACGGTCCTCGACGTCAAGATCCTCGACTATCCCACGCACGCGGCCAGTCTTCCGGTTGCCATCATTCCGAATTGCGCGGCGACGCGCCACGCGCATTTCACGCTCGACGGCACTGGCGCCGCAAAGCTCGATCCTCCGGACCTCGCCACTTGGCCGGATGTGAAATGGTCGCCCGCGCCGGAATCGAAGCGCGTCGATGTGAACGCGCTCACGGCGGCGGAAGTGGCGAGCTGGAAGCCGGGCGAGCGGCTGCTATTGAACGGAAAGATCCTGACCGGACGCGATGCCGCGCACAAGCGCATCGTGGACATGCTGGCGCGCGGCGAGCCGCTGCCCGTCGATTTCACGAATCGCATCATCTACTACGTCGGCCCGGTCGATCCCGTGCGCGACGAAGTTGTCGGCCCCGCGGGTCCGACGACCGCCACGCGCATGGATAAGTTCACGGAGACGATGCTCGCGAAGACCGGCCTGATTGCGATGATCGGCAAGGCCGAGCGCGGGCCGGTTGCAATCGACGCGATACGCCGGCATCACGCTGCCTATCTCATGGCGGTCGGAGGCGCCGCTTACCTCGTTTCGAAGGCGATACGGAAATCGCGCGTCCTCGCGTTCGAAGATCTCGGCATGGAGGCCATCTACGAGTTCGATGTCGTCGACATGCCGGTCACCGTCGCCGTCGATTCAACCGGTCAGTCGGTGCATCAGACCGGGCCGCGCGAATGGCAGCAACGGATCGGGAAGATACCCGTAGCGGTCGCCTGAAGCGGACTGTCGGGCAAACCTGCAGCGAAGTTTTTGAGCCGCGGTGCGCGGCGCGATCGTCGGGCCCGCGCCTGGCGCGCGCGATGTCGCTGGTACGCGTTCGCTACGTCGGCGTGAAAGGGTGCAGCGTGCTGCTATCGGCGCTCATGAACGGTCAGCGACGCGTTTAATCCGGGATGATGTCCTCGCGAACATCGATGTCACGCAACACGCCGGCGTCGTCGACATCGATGGCGACGAGTGCCGCTCCGGCGTGCTCCACGATCGATTTTGCCCCCGCGTCGCCGGTGAGGGTCGCGAGGTCGGCATAGCGTCCGCGCGAGAAACCGACGGGATGACCGCGCTTCCCGCGATGAAACGGCGCTGCGAGATCGGCACCGGACGTGATTGCCTGCGCGACGGCGCGAATCGTCGCGGGCGCGATCCACGGCATATCAGCAAGCGCAACCACCCAACCCGCGGCATCGCTCGTTGCCTGCACACCGCACGCGAGGCTTGCGCCCATCCCTTCGTAGGAGCGCATGCACCGTACGACACGGAGGCCGATCGCCGACAGATCATCTGCGAGTTGGGAGTCGTCCGAGCGCACGACGGCAATCGACGCGGGCAGCGCTTCAAGCAGGTGCCTAGCGGCCGCCACGCCAAGCGTCAGGCCCGCATCGCGGTCACCATGCAACATCGCCCGCAGCTTGTCACCCCCGAAGCGGGTGCCCCGGCCGGCCGCGAGCAACACGCCGACCACGGGCTGCATCTCGCTGACCACGCGACGAGCGGCGCGTTATTCGCCGAGGAGGCGGAACTTGCCGTCGCGAACCGTGACGAGCACGCGCGCCCGCTCGTCCATTCCGTTGTGATTCGTCGGCGACATGTTGAATACGCCCTGGCAGCCGACGACCTCGCGCTCGCGCTCAAGCGCGTCGCGCAACGCCGAGCGAAACGCTTCGGTGCCGGGCTTGGCCGTTTTCAATGCGACGGGAATGGCGCGCTCGAGCAGCAAGCCCGCGTCCCATGTGTTGGCGCCGAACGTCGCCGGTTTCAAGCCGAACTGCTTCTCGTATGCGCCGATGTACGCAAGCGCGACCTTCTTGGTCGGATTGGAATCGGGAATCTCGTTGATCACCAGCATGGGACCGGCGGCGAGCACCGTTCCCTCGACCTTCTCCCTGCCGAGCTTGATGAAGTCGTCGGTCGCAACGGCGTGCGTCTGGTAGATCGTGCCCTTGAATCCCTGATCGCGAAGCGTCGCTTGAGGTAACACGGCCGGACCGCCTACGGCAGCGATGAGCATTGCATCCGGCTTCGCGGCGATCAGCTTCAGCGTCTGGCCGGTAACGCTGGCATCCGTTCGCGCGTAATGCTCGACAGCGGTCACCTTGACACCCGCCTGCTCGCCTAGCGCGGTAAAAACCTTCAGCCAGTTCTCGCCGTACGGATCGTTGAAGCCGATGAACCCGACCGATTTCACGCCGTTGCGCGTCATGTGCGAAAGCAGCGCGGCTGCGATCAGATCGTCGTTCTGGGTCGTCTTGAACACCCACCGCTTCTTGGCATCCAGCGGCTCGACGACGGCCGACGTGCCAACCGTCGCCATCATCGGCACGTTCGCCTCGGCGATGACGTCGAGGATGGCGAACGCGTTCGGCGTCGTCGATGGTCCGATCAGCGCGTCGATGTTGTTCTCCTGCACGAGCTTCTTGACGTTCTGTACGGCGCGTGTCGTATCGCCGCCGTCTTCGAGCGAAATGTATTCGACGGATAAACCGCCAATCGTGCGCGGCAGGATGTCGCCGGTGTTCTTCTGCGGAATGCCGATTGCGGATGTTGGCCCCGTGGCCGATACCATCAATCCGATGCGGATCTGCGCTTGCGCGACGCCGAGCGTCGAAACGAGGAGCGCGAATGCGACGGCAATGCGGGTGAGCACGTGGTGTCCTTCGTCGGGGTCGTTCGGGTTGCAGCCGCTTCGTGACCGCCGTAGAGTGTTCGAGTCCCGCGCGGCCGTCCCGAGCCGGATTTCAGGCCGAGCGGCCGCCGTCGGCGAGTCACAGGCAGGAGGGCACGATGCGTCGCAGACTCTATTTCATCATGCCGGATCAAGGAAGCGCGCGGAAGATGATGGACGACCTGCTGCTCGCGAGGATCGAAGAGCGGCACATCCACTTCCTGGCCCGGCGCGGTACCGACATGGATGGCTTGCACGAGGCCAACCATTTGCAGAAATCCGATCTCGTTCACGGCGCACAGGTAGGACTCGCGCTCGGCGCCGTGCTCGGCCTCATTCTCGGCGCGGTCGTCGTGATGGCCATGGACACCGCAGACCGCTGGCAGATCGCGATCGTGCTGGGCTCGGGCGCGGCAGGCGCGCTGTTCGGTGCGTGGGTATCGAGCATGGTCGGCAGCGCGGTGCCGAATTCACGCCTGAAGCAATTCTCCCAGGCGATCGAGGAAGGGAAGATCCTCATGATGGCCGACGTGCCCCAGCACCGCGCGAACGAAGTGCGGGAGCTGCTCGCGAGTCGACACCCGGAAGCCGAGGACCGCGGCTTCGATCCCCACATCCCCGCCTTCCCCTAGCAGACAGAAGCTTTCACGACCCTGCCCTGTGACCGCTACGGCCCGAAAAAGTCCTTCACCTTGTCGAAGAACGTCTTGGCCCGCGGATTGTGCGCATCGGGATCCTGCTGGCTGATTTCCTCGAACTCGCGCAGCAGTTCCTTCTGTCTTGAAGTGAGTTTCACCGGCGTTTCGAGCGCAACGTGGCAATACAGATCGCCGGTCACCGAGCCGCGCACCGGCCGGATCCCCTTGTTCCGCAACCGGAACACCTGGCCCGTTTGCGTCTCGGGAGGTATCCGCAACTTCGCCTGACCGTCGAGCGTCGGAATCTCGATCTCGCCGCCCAGCGCCGCCGTCGTGAAGCTTACGGGCATTTCACAATGCAGATCGGCGCCATCGCGCGTGAACACCGGATGAGGTTTCAGATTGACGACGACGTAGAGATCGCCGGGCGGACCGCCGTTCACGCCCGCTTCACCCTCGCCCGTCAGGCGGATACGGTCGTCCTGGTCGACGCCGGCCGGTATCTTCACCGAGAGCGTCTTGTGCTTCTTGACGCGTCCCGCACCCTGGCACGTCGCGCATGGCTCGGGAATGACCTTGCCCGTGCCGCGACACTGCGGACACGTCTGCTGGATGGAGAAGAAACCCTGCGACACGCGCACTTCGCCACGGCCGTGGCACGTCGGACAGGTCTTCGGCTGCGTACCGGGCTTCGCTCCGCTGCCGTGACACGTCTCGCATTCCTCGAGCGTCGGAATGCGGATCTTGACCTCCGCGCCGCGCGCCGCGTCTTCCAGCGAAAGCTCAAGGTTGTAGCGAAGGTCGGCGCCACGGTACACGCCGTTGCCGCGCCCGCCCCGTTGC
>JBKPOL010000311.1:0-9877 GCA_046733075.1 Pseudomonadota bacterium
GATTACGACTACACGCGCATCACCGAATTTCGGCATCTGACCGGCCAATCGCACAGCGGGACCTCGATCGTCAGGGAATACCCTTGTGACGACGGCGATCCGTACTACCCGGTGCCGCGGCCGGAGAACGAAGCGCTCTTCAAGCGCTACGAGGCATTGGCGCGTGACGCGACAGAGGTCACGTTCGTCGGCCGGCTCGCGCAGTATCGCTACTACAACATGGACCAGTGCGTCGGCGCCGCGTTGAAGGCCGCCGAGGGCATCCTCGAGCGGCTCGGTCTGGACGACGTACAGCCTGCCCAGGAAAGCACGCCCAGGGTTCGGGCCACGGCGACCGCCTCGTCCATCGCAGATCATTCGCGCCACGACGCTCCATTGCCTGCGGCGGGAGCCCGCACGGGCGCGACCTGAAGACGCCGGGAACAACCTCCCTCCTGCCGCACCCTGCGTGAGCAGGAACCACCGTATGCCAACCAGTGCCACGACCCGCGGAACGCGCATGGAATTGTGGGGTGGCGTCGAGCCGACGCTGAACCGCGTCGCCGACCGCTATTTCAGCCAGCTCGAACGTTCCGGCCATCACGAACGCCTGAGCGATCTCGAGCGTTGTGCAGATCTCGGTCTGCGCACGCTGCGCTATCCCGTCCTGTGGGAGCACATGATGCCCGATGGGGGAGACAAGCCGAACTGGCGTTGGGCCGACGAGCGCCTTGCGCGCTTGCGTGACCTCGGCATCAGCCCAATCGCGGGGCTCGTTCACCACGGCAGCGGGCCGCGGGACACGAGCCTGCTGGACCCTGAATTTCCCGCGAAGCTCGCGCGCTATGCGTCGCTCGTCGCAGCACGTTACCCGTGGATCGACCGTTACACGCCGGTCAACGAGCCACTCACGACGGCGCTGTTCAGCGCGCTGTACGGCGTCTGGTATCCACACGCGCGTTCCGACCGTGCCTTCACGACCGCGCTCATGACGCAGTGTCGGGGCGCGGCACTCGCGATGCGCGCAATCCGCCAGATCAATCCGCGAGCGCAGCTCGTGCAGACCGACGATCTCGGCAAGACGCACAGCACCCCGATGCTCGCGTACCAGGCGCGCTTCAACAATCACCGACGCTGGCTCGCGTGGGACCTGCTGTGCGGCAGGGTGGACCGCGCCCATGCACTGTGGCACTGGCTCAGGAAGAGCGGCGGGGCCACCGAGGCCGAGCTCATGTGGTTCGTGGAGCACCCGTGTCCGCCGGATATCGTCGGCGTCAATCACTACGTTACGAGTGAACGCTATCTGACGGAGGAGCTTCACGCCTATGACGCCTGCTATCACGGCGGCAACGGCCGGCACCGGTACGCCGACGTCGAGGCCGCCCGCTGCCTCGTGGCAACCGACGGCATTGGCGCACTCCTCGTGGAAGCGTCGGAGCGATACCGGTTGCCGCTTGCGATTACGGAAGCGCACATCGATTCCACGCGTGAAGACCAGCTCCGGTGGATGGTCGAGGTCTGGCGCTCCGCGGAGAGCCTGCGCAATTCCGGCGTCGACATCCGCGCAGTGACGATGTGGGCGCTGTTCGGTGTATTCGACTGGAATTGCCTCGTCACGCAATGCCACGGCTACTACGAGCCGGGAGCGTTCGATGCGCGTGCCGACCCGCCCCGCCCCACGGCGCTTGCGGCATTGGCGAAATCGCTTGCGGCCGGCATCGTACCGAAGCATCCCGTGCTGGCGGTGCCCGGGTGGTGGAAACGGGCGGACCGTTTCTACGCAGTTCCGGTGGATGTGCCGAAGGTCGTGCCGCCGGCGGCTGGATCTGACGACGATCAGCGTGGTGCGCCGGTCCTGATCACGGGCGCAACCGGGACACTGGGACGGGCTTTCGCGCGCATCTGCGAGCAGCGGGGCATCGACCATCGGCTGCTGTCCCGGCGCGAACTCGACATCGCCGATGCCGATTCCGTACACGCTGCGCTCGAGCAACATCAGCCGTGGGCCGTCATCAACACGGCGGGCTATGTCCGTGTCGACGATGCCGAGCGTGACCGCGAACGCTGTTTCCGGGAGAACACGCTCGGCGCTCAAAACCTGGCTTCGATCTGCGCGCGCAACCGCGTCGCGCTCGTCACCTTTTCGAGTGACCTGGTGTTCGATGGCGAACGCGACGCGCCGTACGTCGAAACCGACGCTCCGGCGCCGCTCAACGTGTATGGACGAACGAAGGCGGAAGCCGAGTCGCGCGTCCTCGCAGTCTGCCCGGACGCGCTCGTCGTGCGCTCCAGCGCGTTCTTCGGTCCGTGGGACGAGCACAACTACGTGACACTGGCACTGCGCGCCATGCAGGCGGATCGACCGTTCCACGCGGCGACCGACATGGTCGTTTCACCGACGTACGTGCCGGACCTCGTCAAGGTTTCGCTGGACCTGCTCGTCGACGGCGCTCACGGGATCTGGCATGTGAGCCATGGCCAGCCGGTCTCGTGGTCCGACTTCGCGCTCCTTGCCGCGGAGATCGCGGGTCTTCCAACGGACTCGCTGGTGCCGTGCACTACGGCCGAGCTGCGCCTCGCCGCGAGGAGACCCCGGTACAGTGCGCTTGCGACGGATCGCGGGACACTGATGCCGTCCCTTGCCGACGCGCTCGCGCACTATGCGGCCGTATGTCCTCACGTGCGCACGCGCCACGACAAGGCGTCACGGCACGCCCGGCCGGAAGTCGCGACAATCTCCTGCTGACGTTTCATCCGCCTTTGGCGCCGGGCTGCAGCACGCCTCGCCGCATCTGGTCGAGTTCGATCGATTCGAACAGCGCCTTGAAGTTGCCTTCGCCGAACCCTTCGTTGCCCTTGCGCTCGATGAACTCGAAAAAGACGGGTCCGAGCTGGTTCTCTGAAAAGATCTGCAGCAACAGATCGCCCGGTTTGCCGTCGATGAGGATGCGCTGCCGGCGGAGTTCGCCGATGTCCTCGCCGTGGCCAGGAATGCGCTTCTGCACGAGCTCATAGTAGGTTTCGGGCGTGTCGAGCAGGCGCACCCCGTTCGCCCGCAACCCCTCCACTGTCCGATAGAGGTTGCGTGATCCGAGCGCCACGTGCTGGATGCCCTCGCCGTGGTAGCGGTCGAGATATTCCTGGATTTGTCCGGGGCGTTCCGAACCCTCTTCGTTGATGGGGATGCGGATCTGGCCGCATGGGCTTGTCATTGCTTTGGACTTGACGCCCGTGGCCTGCCCCTCGATGTCGAAGTAGCGGATCTCGCGGAAATTGAAGAGCCGCTCGTAGAACTCGGCCCACTCCTTCATCCGTCCCCGATGCACGTTGTGGGTGAGGTGATCGATGTATGCGAGCCCTAGACCCGCTGGATTTGCCTCGGTGCCGGGCACTGCAACGAAATCGACATCGTATATGGAGATGTCGCCGATCGAATGCGGTGTGGCACCGTCCTTACCTCGCCAGCGATCGACAAGATAGATGAGCGAATCACCGATCCCCTTGATCGCCGGTATCTTGAGCTCCATCGGCCCGCTCGCCGAATCGAAGCCCCACGCGCCAAGCGAAAGCGCCCGCTTGTACGCGGACGCGGCATCGTCGACCCTGAAGGCCATCGCGCAGATCGAGGGGCCGTGCAGCTGGGCAAAACGTTGCGCAAACGAATCGGGCTCGGCGTTGATGATGAAATTGATGTCGCCCTGGCGGTAAAGCGTGACGTTCTTCGCACGATGCCGCGCGATCGCGCTGAAGCCCATGCGCTCGAAGACGTCTCCCATTGCCGCCGGGTCCGGCGCCGCGTATTCGATGAACTCGAAGCCGCGCGTCCCCATCGGATTACTCCAGGTCATGGTCTCCTCCATCAGGTGGGCAGCTCGAGCGCCGCGAGCCGGTGGCGCAGCTCGGTCGTCTCGCGACGCAAACGCGTTACCTCGACATAAAGGTAACCGGTGGCCGCGCGATCCGCGAACCTCGACAGCAGCTCGCACTCGTCGTCGTCGATGTCGTTCCCGTTCGCATGCGCTCCGTACAGCACGACCGCGATCGGCCCCAAGGGCTTGCTGACCACGGGTACGGCGATGCACGGCTGATCGCCGCTCGCGTCGACGTTCGCTGCGCCGTATGGCGCGCGAACGACGGCTCCGATCTCCAACGCGCGCACGCCGAAGGCGGATCGGTGGGCGATCGGAACGTCCCACGCAATCGCGTCGAAGTTCGCGGAGTGCGCGCAAAGCGCGAGGTCACGGCCCTCCTTGCGGAACAGCGCGGCCGATTCGAGGCCGAGTGCCTCGACAGGCGAATTGACCAGCACCGAATCGATCTCGGAATCGCTGACGGCGCGCTCCACGCGCATGCCTGCTTCGCCAAGGTGGCGGCTCGCGGCGTGAAACCGGCGATTGAACAGCCGGTCGGCGAGATCGACGGCGAGCTCGTGCAGCCGATGCAAAACCAGCAGTGCCACGGGCGCCACGACGAGTCCCCATATCCATTCCGGTGGGCGCAATGCTTCCTGCAGATGCTCGAGCATTTCATGCAGCTCCACCACCGGTATGGCAATCGCGAGCGTGAGGAGCGCCAATATCGTGCCCCGTCGCAGGGGAATGGCAACGCTGACGACCCGCTTGCGCCATACCGCTTGCGCAACGAAATACGTAAGCGTCGTATTGAGAAGGTAAAGGAGGCCGATGACCTGCTCGGAGTGTAAAACGGGGACAAGGTTTCGCGACAGCGAAGTGGATTGACCGAGCTCGGCCGCGATGAACGCCGGCAGTCCGATCACGCATCCGGCGATCACCCACGACATTCGCTGGCGTTCGCGTGCAGGCAAGGTCCCGCGTCGGGCAATGAGGATGGTGAGCACGAGTGCGTCCACGCCGAACGCTGCAGCGAAGGCGATCATGGCGATCGTTTCGCTCGGTACGCCGACCAGTGCCCCGTAACTTGCGAGGTGCAACAACGCGAGCGTGCCGCCGAGGAGGGCTATCGTCCAAGTGAAATGGTCCCACTTCGGATCGATCGCCGGCGCCGGAAAGCAGAGCGCGAACACGATCAATCCCGCATAGCTTGCGCCCTGCGCGAGCGCCTCCAGGATGGCCTGCGCAAGAACGGCCGCCGGCGATGTCAGCAGCGCGTAGTACGCGAAGGTCTGGCCCGGGTTGAACCAGATCGAGTACAGGAAGAAGCCCCACGTCATTCGTGAAGGCCGCGTCCACACCAGGAGGAACGCGGTAACGACGACCGCGATGCCCACAAGGGTGTCGGCAAGCAGGATGAGCCGGTTTTTCCACGCTTGCCCGTACTCGGCTGCCCTCAGATGCACGCGTCGTACGCCGCCGCCTCGCGGCTCGACGATGAGGTCGATGGTGCGACCGGGCAACGCCACCTGTGTGCCGCCGAGACCACCGACCACGGCGATCAGGCTTCCGCAGTCGCGCGCCGCAACGGGCGCGCATCGCATTGCCGACAGGTCTACGCGATCGCCGGCCCGAAGACCGGCTTGCCAGGCTGGGGAATCGGTGGATTTCGGGAACGGACTTGTAACGTCGACGATCAGGCCGTCGTTGTCGACGACAATGCCAAACGACGCAAGCGGATCGAACACGCGATACAGGTCGGGCACGATCATCACGAGCGCCCATCCCGTGAGGAGCAAGAGAAGGACACGGGGCCACGCGGCGCACGCGCGATTCATTACGGCCTCGCAACCGTTCATCGCGTGATAATCCCACAACGGCCCCGAGCGTACGACCCGCCTCGGCCATTTCCCCTGTCGTGCAAGCGCAGAGGTCCGCTCGCAATCCTCCGATCGTCGCATGCTCGCGAGAACCGAAGGAGTTGGAAGCGCGAGGGCGGCGCTACGTCGAACTGTTGTGCCGCCTTGGCCATCCGCCCGAAAACCAGGGTGTTGCCACGCGATCCCGAACGCAAGAATAGACCCCCGATCGCCCTCGTTGTGGCGGGTGGCAACGCGCTGGGTGCGTATGGCGCCGGAGCCTACGAAGCGATGCACGCGCGCGGCTATCTGCCGGACCTGATCTCAGGCGCCTCGATCGGGGCAGTCAACGGCGCCATCATTGCCGGCAATGTCGCTGAGCGGCGAGTCGACAAGCTCCGGGAGTTCTGGATCGACGCTGCGATGTTCAGCCCGAATGCCTGGCTCGCGGCAACGGGCAAGCCGCGCAAGGTTTACAACCGGGCCCATGCGTTGCAGACGGTTCTGTTCGGCCGGCCCGGCTTGTTCGTGCCACGCATTCCGGGCCTGCTCTCCGCACTGCCCGGCATGCCGCGCGACGTCGCGATCTTCGATAACCGACCTAGGACCGCAACGCTCGAACGCGTCGTCGATTTCGAGTTGCTGAACAGCGCGAAGGTGCCATTGATCGTCAACTGTTCGGACGTCGAAACGGGACAGGCGATACGCTTCGATACACGGGTGAAGCGCGTGGCGCCGGTCCATTTCCTCGCGAGCTGCGGCCTTGCCCCCGCCTTTCCGCCCGTGATGATCGACGGACTGTCTCTCGGCGATCCGGGCTTCGTCAGCAATCTTCCACTCGACGCGGTGCTCGAGCAGAAGCTGGAAACCGACCTGCTGTGCTTCGCCGTGGACCTGTTCGACGTCACGGCGAGCGACCCGACGACTTGGATGCGGTGATCGAGCGTGCACAGGACATCCTGTTTGCGGCGCAATCCCAATGCACGATCGAGGCTCGCGTGCGCGAGCATCGGCTGCGGCACGTCATTGCTGTCCTCGCCGAGTCCCTGCCCCCGCAAGCCGCCGGCGACACGGCGTTGGAAAGGTTGAGCGACGAGGGCAGCGCCGCCGAGCTCGACATCGTGTTCGTCGCCTATCGCGCCGCCGCTCACGAGCTTGCCGCAAAGACGTTGGAGTACTCGCGCACCTCGATCGAGGTGCGCTGGGCAGCCGGGCGCGATGACATGCACGTGGCCATCGACCGGCTTGAAGCAGGTCATAGCACGCGCGGCGGTCCGGGATTCGCGCTCTACTCCGGTTCTCGGCAGGCTGCGGCCGCACCCGCATGATTCGATGCCGGCAGGATTTCGCGCTATCGTTGACGCCCGTTCTGCTTGAACTTCCTGGACTCTCGCGGACGCGTCCGAGCCGGCGCACAATGCCGCATGGCGCCCGGTTCCCGCCTGCTCTTTCTCCTGGCTGCGTGCGTGCTGTGCAATCCGTTTTTGCAAGCCGCGAGTCGACCGGACGATCGCGTGGCCGAAGAGGCCCTCGCCACGCACCTCCGCATAGTGACGACGATCGAGCGATCGATGCTTGCGCTCATCGCGATCGCGCCTGACGAGGACCGCTTCGACCTCTACCGGGCGTACGACGGGTTCCTGGGGGCCTGGGTGCAGGTCGACGCGCTCCATGCGCTGCTCGATCGGGCCACCACGCAAACCGACGGCGACGACGAACGAGCAACGCGCACGCTCCGCGATTACGCCGAGTTCACGCTGGGGGAACTGGACTCCGCGATCGTTGCGCTTGCGGATACCGCCCGCTCGTTGCGTCGCCCGGACGACTACGACATCAGCGTCGTTGCCGGCGCCGAGCTGTTGCGAATGCGCGGCACGGTCGCCGCCATCCTCGACGCGGAATGCCGCCGCCTGGGCTGCGCGCCGATGCAATAGGATGGCTTCCTCCCCCGCTCAAGCCGGAGCACGTCCTGCGCGGCGCATCAGCAGAAGCGCAATCAATGCGGAGGCCGCCATCAGGAACAGGCTGACGGCGTTCAGCGCCGGCGTCGCACCCTCGCGCATCCGCCCGTACATCATGATCGTCAACGGCGGATCCGAGCCGACGAGCATGAGCGTCGTGTTGAAGTTCTCGAACGACATCAGGAAGGAGATCGCCGCAGCGCCGATCATTGCAGGGCTGAGATAGGGCAGCGTGATGGTCGTCAGGACGGCGCTGCGCGACGCGCCGAGGTTGAACGCAGCCTCTTCCAGCGTGGCGTCGAACCGCCGCAGCCGCGCCGCAATCGTCAGCGTCGCAATCGATACGATGTAGGAAAACTGGCCGGCGACAACGAGCGGCAATCCCGGCCTCAGGAAGTCCAGTTCCACACCCCACGTATCGTCGACGAACTGCGCGGCGCGGCTCGCGAACGCGAGGATGGATATGCCAAGTATCACGCCGGGAATGACCAAGGGTGTCAGTGCGAGCACCGAGATCGCCGCCTTGCCGCGAAACCGTGCTCGCTCGAGCAGGAACGCGTTCGCCGTGCCGACGGTCACCGACAGCAGTGTCACCCAGGTCGCGACAACGAGGCTCGTGACGATGCTGCGGAGGAGCGGTGCATCCGTGAAGAGCCCGACATGCCCGTGGCCCCCGAAGAACCAGTCGAGCGTGAACCCGCGCCAGGGCGGCGCAGGATAACTCGCGTCGTTGAACGCGAAGATCGCGACCACGGCGAGCGGCACGAACAGGAAGAGCAGGAAGAGCGCGACGTACGCGGCCGTGGCATAACGCGTCGCGGCGGTTCGGGGCAACGAGGGAATCATGCGCGTCGCATCACTTCACCGAGGCTCTGCCCGGTCAACCGGAGGCCGAGCCATACGATCGCAGTGGAAAGGATGAGCAGCAGAAAACCGAAGGCGGACCCCTGCTCCCAATTGAAGCGGGTGATGAACTGCGTGTAGATCTGTTCGGTGAACCAGAGCGAATTCTTGCCGCCGAGCAGCGTCGGTGTCAGATAGTTGCCGACCGTCAGCATGAACACGACGATCGAGCCGGCGACGATGCCTGGCGCCGCGTGCGGCACGATGATCCCGCGCAGTATCGACCACCCGTTGCCGCCCAGGTCGTACGCTGCTTCGATCAGCGAATCGTCGAGGGTCTCGAGGGAATTGACCAACGGGATCACCATGAAGAGCATCGATGTGTACACGAGGCCTACGAGAATCGTCGCATCGTGGTAGAGCATCTCGATCGGGGCTTGTGTGATGCCGAGGTCCGCGAGCATCCGCGGCAACACGCCCGATTCGCGCAGCAGGATCATCCAGCCCAGCGTGCGCACCGTCTCGCTTACCCAGAACGGGATCAGGCAGAGCATGAACAGGAGCGACTTAGCTCGTCCGCGCGCAATCTTCGCGATGTACCAGGCCGCGGGAAAGGCCACGATGAGCGTGCACAACGTCGCGAGGATCGACATCGCGGCCGTGCGCACGAACGTGTGCCAGTACAGCGGCTCCTCGATGAACGTGCGGTACTGATCGAAGCTGAATTCGTAGACGCGCGGAGCAACCCGCGCCCGCAGCGACAAGATCGCGAGCTCCAGATGCGGCAGCACGATGAGTCCGACGAGCCAGATGAGCGCCGGCGCGAGGAACAGCAGCAGCATGACGCGCGTTCGCGGCGCCCCGAGGTGGCCCGCGTCGTCACCCCGCATGATTTGCGGCCGCGAAGCAGGCGACGCGGGCGGCCTCGAATCCGAAGGCGACCGTCTCGCCGACTTGCAGATCCGACAACCGGCCGGTCTGAGGCAGCGCAATGCGCATCTCTGTGCGCGTCGTCGACTCGTTGACGAGGACGGACGAATTGGCGCCGTCGAACAGCAGCCTCGCCACGCGACCCGAGAAGTGCTGCGCAACGGGTGAAAGCTCCCGGGGGTCGCGGCCGATCGAGATCACCTCGGGACGCACGAAGGCCTCGACCCGGTCGCCGGAGCCAATCGACGTCCCGCGGGGCGCCCGCAGCGTGAGCCCCTCGTTCGTCGCGAGCTCGACGAAGTCGGATTCGAGACGCTGCGCCGTGCCGACGATTCGATTATTGGTGCCAACGAAGGCCGCAACGAACGGCGTGAGCGGCTGATAATAGAGCTCCTGCGGCGTGCCCACTTGCTCGAAGCGACCGGCGTTCTTGACGGCGACACGGGTGGATAGC
>JBKPOL010000312.1:0-3381 GCA_046733075.1 Pseudomonadota bacterium
TTCCATGCGCTCTATTACCATCGGGTGGCGACCGACTCGCGGGTGCGCGCGCTGCTCGACGCCGCCGGCATGAAACCGTGAGCACGCTGCCGCCGCTCGGTGCGCCGCGCCGTTCCCTGTTCGTCTTCGCGTCCGCATTTCTCGCACTCGCGGCACTCGTCGTCGTAGCCCTCGGCTCGGGCCGCTATCCGCTGACGATCGGCGACGTCGCGGGCATAGTCTGGAATCGGCTGGCCGGAAAGGGCAGCGCCGGCGCCGCCGACGCGATCGTCTGGCAGATACGGCTTCCGCGCGTCGGCGTGGCAATGCTGGTGGGTGCCGCGTTATCGGCGGCGGGAACCGCATACCAGCATATGTTTCGCAATCCGCTCGTGGCTCCGGATACGCTCGGCGTCTCATCGGGCGCAGCACTTGGCGCCGTGCTCGGCATTTTTTTCGGCGCGGGATTCGTGACGATTGAGATCGCCGCGTTCATTGGGGGACTCGCGGCCGTCGGCATCGTGTTGTTCATCGCGGCGCGACTTTCGGCCCATGAAGCGCTCGTCACGCTGATTCTCACCGGCGTCGTCGTCGCGAGCCTGCTTGGCGCCGCCATATCACTGCTCAAGTACCTCGCCGATCCTTACAACCAGCTTCCCGCGATCACGTTCTGGTTGATGGGCAGCTTCGCCGCTGCATCGGAGCAGGAGATCATAAGTCTTCTTCCCGCGGTCACATTCGCACTCGCGGTTCTCGTCCTCCTCGCATGGCGCATCAATCTGCTCGCCTTGCCGGAGGACGAAGCACGTGCGCTCGGCGTGAACACTCGGCGGTTGAGAGGCTCGGTAATCGCCGCGGCGACGCTCGCTACTTCGGCGAGCGTTGCTGTATCGGGCATCATTGGCTGGGTCGGCCTCGTCGTCCCGCATATGGCGCGACTCGTGGTCGGTCCCGAATTCTCGCGGCTTCTGCCCGTCGCGGCGCTGTTCGGTGCGATGTTCATGCTGGTCATCGACACCATCGCGCGAACCCTCGCCATCATTGAAGTGCCGCCGGGAATATTGACGGCGGTCATCGGAACGCCCGTTTTCATCGCACTGCTTGCGCGTGCGCGACGGGCGATGTGACGCCGCCACTTACGGCATTCCAATCAAGGAGTACTCGCGTGAAAACCAGCGCTCGAAATCACTTCTACGGGACGGTCAAGAACCTCTTGAAAGGCCCCGTAACCACCGAAGTGACGGTGACGGTCAACGGCGGCGTCGATGTCGTTGCGACCATCAGCACGCGATCGGCCGAGTCGCTCGGACTCAACGTTGGAAAGCCGGCGCAGGTGATGATCAAGGCGAGCAGCGTGCTCGTCGCGGTCGATTGATGCGAGGTCAATAAACGCCAATCGGCCAATCTGCAAGCGAGGAACCCAGCTGCTCAACGTCGAGAATCTGGCGTACGGGTTTCGGGACCGCCGCGTGGGGTCGGGGGTGACGTTCTCACTTGCGCCCGGCGAGACGCTCGCCGTGCTCGGCGGGAACGGCGCGGGCAAGACCACGCTGTTTCGGACGGTGCTCGGCTTGCTCGCGCCGCTCGCCGGCTGTGTCGAGCTGGATGGCCAGGATGTCCCGTCGCTCGCTCCGTCGGTCCGCGCGATGCGCATCGCTTACGTCCCCCAGCATCACGCGCCTGCGTATGCGTTCAGCGTGACCGACGCCGTGCTCATGGGACGAGCGGCGCGCGTCGGTTCGTTCAGTCGGCCAAGCAGAAGCGACCAAGCTGCGGCCCACGATGCACTTGCGACGCTCGGTATCGCTTCACTCGCAACGCGCCCGATCACCGAGGTCTCCGGTGGCGAGCGTCAGCTGGTCATGATCGCCCGGGCGCTCGCGCAGCAGGCCCCGATCGTGGTTCTCGATGAACCGACGGCGAGTCTCGATTTCGGCAATCGCGTGCGCGTACTGCGTGAGCTCGATCGCCTGCGCGCGCGCGGGATGACGATCCTGTTTTCGACGCACGAGCCGGATCAGGCGCTCGCGCATGCCGACCGCGCGCTTCTTCTGGCGGACGGCAAGCCGCTTGCGCTCGATTCGGTTGCGCGCGCGTTGACGAGCGAGAACATCGAGCGCTTGTACGGTACGCCCGTCCGGCTTCTTGCCGTCGATGCGCGGCGCTATGCGTGCGTGCCGATCGAGCCGCCGCTCTCCTGATCACGACGAGGGGCCGCGTCGATCGGCACCCAAGGTGCGCCCGAGATTGCGGGGAGTGCCGGGCGCCAGCCCGCCGTCGCACCGGCGATGGACCGAGAAGTTGATGGCACCTGGCTATGGCCCGGTGGCAGAGGCGAGTGTAGCCAGCCAGCCCGATCAAGAGTTGAACGTCTGTGTGATGCAGGGAGGCGCCTCTGTAGTGTCGGCGCGCAGGCGAACCCTGGGTCGCTGCATCGATGTGCATGGAGGAAATTGCCGCAGCGTGGCTGTTGCATGGAGCCTGTGCTGCCGTGGCGCTGTTCGCGCTCATGTTGCCGACGACGTCTCGCATCTGAACGGTTCTTCGAGCGCGTGCTCCGCCCTGCGGGGACGCGTGCGACGGCCTCGCACTTAAAGCGCCAGCCTTCGCTTTCGTCCTGCAATCAGCGCAACCGAATGGGTTCGGAACGATTGGTTACAAACGCTCCACGAAGGGTCGTCAACAATGACTCCACGACCGGCGTTTCAGAACGGCGGGCGCCCTATGCGCCGCTATTCAAGGAGCATCGTCATGAACCGATCATTGTTCGCTTTTTCCATTGCCGCTCTCTTTGCCTCCAATGCTGCCTTCGCAGGCACGACGTTCTCGTCAAACGAGCGTGTCGGATCGCCGGGATTCGTTGCCGTACAGCAATATGACCGATGGGATGATCGAGCGGCCAACATCAACGAGCGCGAGTCGCGCATTCGCGAACACATCAACCGCGGCATCAACGACGGCAGAATTACCCGCCGGGAAGCGAATCGTCTGTATCGCGAGCTGAGGGACGTCGAGGCGAAGGAACGCGCCTTCCGGTCAGACGGCCACATCGATCGCCGCGAGAATCGGGTTCTGACCGCCGAGCTCGACCGCCTTGCCGATCGCGTTCGTCACGAGCTGCGCGACGAGCAACGTTATTGACACGTTGAACATCACGCTGTAGTGCCGGCGCGAAAGACAGGTTCCTCCATCCCAAAAGCGCGTAGGAGCGCTCCCACGCCAACAGAGGGCCTTTTCTACACGCGGCCGCCGCTCGTCGTGCAAGGAACTGCGCGGGGAACCGGTTTCGTAAACGCATTACCAACAGATGAGTGCGCTCGCAGTGGGGGTCGAAACCCGCACCCGTATCGAAGCTACGAGGAGTTTTGTGATGAAGCGACAATTGTTTGCACTGACAACGGC
>JBKPOL010000313.1:0-3766 GCA_046733075.1 Pseudomonadota bacterium
GTCACGCGCCGCGCGGCAAGCGTAGGCCCGGCCACGCTCACGACCTTGCGCCGGAACGTATCGCCGGATGCGAGGAGGAAGTACGCGAGAAGACCGGCGATGCCGATTTCGACGAGCACTTCCAGCGCCTT
Organism: Pseudomonadota bacterium; assembly: GCA_046733075.1. GTDB lineage: Bacteria > Pseudomonadota > Gammaproteobacteria > Burkholderiales > Casimicrobiaceae > VBCG01. The sequence goes on from JBKPOL010000313.1 coordinate 132, forward strand.
GGCGGACTGCTCGCTCAGCCACTGCGACATGGGGTTCGGCGGCGCAGGCGGCGGCGCCGCACTGGCGGGGCGGCCTCCGGTGGTCGCCTCGGCGGCCGCACGATTCAACTCCTCGGCCGCGGCGCGCACGTGGCTCATGGGATTGGCCGGCTGCTGCGCGTTCCGCTGCGCGGCGAGCCGGATCTTTCGCGCGGCATCTGGCAACTCGGCGAGCGCCGACGTCGCATCGTCACGCAACAGAAGCACGCCGCCGGCGATTGCTCCGAACAGCAACAGAAGAACGACCGCCGAGCCTAGCGCGCGATGAATGTGAATTCGCGCAAGCGCTGACACGAGCGGCTCGAGCGCATAGCTTGCAAGCATGCCGACGACGACCGGGATCAGGAACGGCGAAGCGATCTTGGCCGCCGCAACGACGCAGAATACGGCGAGAACGATCAGCGCCGTCAGCGCGGATCGCTGGCGGCGCGGCGTGGCTACGTCTTGCTTGCGCTCGGCAGGCATTAAAAAAACAGCGCCTGGAGTCGGTCGAAGACCCCAGACGCTGTCCCGTTGTGAATCGGGGCGTCAGCCGCGTGCAATCAGTACTTCTTGTTTTCGCGCGCCTCTTCCTTGATCTTGTTGCCGCCAGCGGAAATATCCTTCCCGGCGCCTTCAACCGTGTTGCAGCCTGAAAGCAGGGCAAACGAGGGCAATGCGAACGTCGCGGCGAGCGCGAGTGCGAGCAAACGTTTCATGATTCCCCTTTCGTAGAGTTGAACTGTCACGCGAGAGCCGCGAAGGCGGTCTGCCGCGTGGTTTACATGCAGCGGTCGTGCCATTTGAAAAATGGCTTGATTCTCATGCACTTCGATACGCGCGATCGTCACGGTCTGGCAACGACGCTCTAGGACATCGGAAAATCTTTCGCGTCTCGTCAGCGGGTCTCCGATAGTCTCAGTGGACGTCGCGGGCGCGGTCTGACGCGAGATCGTCCAGCACTTCACGAACCCGGTGGTACTCGCGCGCCTTGTCGAAGAAGAAGTCCGCGCCGAGCGCCATGCTTTTCGCGCGGTACTGCGGGAACGCGTAATTCGTGAGCACGATCACCTTCACGTTCGGCGGACGCCGCGAGATGAGTGCACGAAGTACGCCGAGTCCCGTGCCATGGCGCAACTGCAGGTCCAGCACCATCGCGTCCCACGGCGCGGCGGCCAGCATGCCTATCGCGGCCTGCTCGCTGTCGGCCTGGCCGACGATCTCGATCCTGCCTGGTTCGGCGATCGACTCCGCTAGCCGCTCGCGGATAAGCGGAGAATCCTCGACGAGCAGAACCTTCAGAGGCGCATCGCTTTCCACTCCGGAGCGACCTGTCGGTCCAGCGGCCGCTGTGGATTCTTCTTCCGAATTGGGTGCCCCTGTGCCTCGCATCGTCCGCCATGGCTCCGTTCACCCTCAAGCGAGCGAAAGCCTCCCCTTTTCTCTTATTCGATCAATCCGTTCTTGATCGCGTAATAAGTGAGATCCGCATTCGACTTCATCGCCATTTTCTCAAGTATCCGAGTACGGTACGTACTGACCGTCTTCACCGAGAGATTCAATTCGTCCGCAATTTTGGATACGGCCGCGCCGGAAGCCAGCTTGCAGAAGATCTGAAACTCCCGTTGCGACAATTCCGCATGTAAGGGCTTCTCGCCGTCACCCGATACGCCGTCGGCCAGGATTTGCGCGAGCGACGGGCTCACGTACTTGCGACCCTGCACGACGGTGCGGATGGCGCCGACAAGCTGCGTCGACGCCGCTTCCTTGTTAAGGTAACCGGACGCTCCCGCCCGCAAAAGGTTCACTGCGTACTGATCCTCGCCATATGCGGAGAGCATCAGCACGGGCAATTCCGGTTTCACGTGCCGCAGGAGCCGCAGCGTATCGATGCCATTCTTGTCCGGCATCGATATGTCGAGGAGCACGACGTCAAACTCGGCGGCTCGGACGGCGGAGACCGTTTCCGATCCGCTCGCCGCCTCGGCCGTCACTTCCATGTCCACTTGGTCGGCGATGAATTGCCGCAGTCCCGCCCGGACGATGGCGTGATCGTCCGCGATCAAGATTCGGATCATCGATTGTCCTCGAACCTCGCGAAACGCGAAATTCTAGCCTACATGGAGGCAAGACGAGCACCGTCCGCCTGGTACGCGGTCAATCGGTTGTAAAGAGTCTTGAGGCTCACGCCCAGCATCTCGGCAGCGCGTCGCTTGTTGCCGCGGCAGTGGTCGAGCGTGGCGAAGATCGCCTGCCGCTCCATTTCCGCGAGGGACGTGCCGACCGGCATGCGCAGACATTCGCCTTCGACCGCAGGGCAGGCGAGCCCCGCGAGGTCCAGCTCGACCACGTCCTCGGCCATAATAAAGGCGCGATGAACCGCGTTCTTGAGCTCGCGAACATTGCCCGGCCAGTGGTATGCCCGGATCGTCGTCAAGGCCGCGCGCGAAAAGCGCTTCGCCGTGCCCGCCTCAACGTTCAGATTCTGCAAGAAGTGCTCAGCCAGCAGCTCGGTATCTCCGTCGCGCTCACGCAGCGGCGGCAGCGCGATTGGAAACACGGCGAGGCGGTACATCAGGTCCTCGCGCAGCCGGCCATCGCGTACCGCGTCGACTGCATCGCGGTTAGTTGCGGCAAGCACGCGCACGTTGGTGCGGATCTCGCCGTCACCGCCGACGCGAATGAAGCGGCCCATCTCGAGGACACGCAGGAGACGGACCTGCATCTCCGGCGCCATCTCGGTGATTTCATCGAGGAAGAGCGTGCCGCCCTCGGCTCGCTCGAAGCAGCCGCGGTGCTGCCGGTTCGCGCCGGTAAACGCACCGCGCTCGTGCCCGAAGAGCTCCGCCTCGATCAAGTTCTGCGGAATCGCGCCGCAGTTGATCGCGACGAATGCACCCCGCGCACGGGGGCTGCGCTCGTGAATTGTCCGTGCAACCAGTTCCTTGCCGCAACCCGATTCGCCCGTGATGAAAACCGTCGCTTCGGTTGGGGCGACCTTTTCGATCATGCGGTACACCTCTTGCATGACGGTCGAGCTGCCGTAAAGTCGGCCGAAGCGCCCAAGCGCCGGGGCGGACGCGGCACGGGCGGCGGCGACGAAAGGTAGAGCGACGACGATATCGTTGTCGGTTGCGTCGGTGAGTGCTTCATCGAGCGGCATTTCTGTCCTCTTTTGCAGGGGTTGTTCGGAATACACACGCATCCTAGGGAAAAGTTTTCACGGCCCGTATCGGCGTCGCGCGGATGCTCTTGTCGAGGTTTGTCCTACAGAAAGTGCTAAGCTCAAATGCTGGGCACGTAAATCACACGCAAGCACCTCACACTCCAAATGCATCCGACGCTTCTTCCAATGATCCTTTCAGGCGGCGCCGGCACGCGGTTGTGGCCGCTCTCGCGCGAGGCTGCGCCGAAGCCGTTCATGCCGCTTCCCGATGGCGAAACGCTGCTCGGAAAGACCGCAACCCGCGCACTCGCGTTGCGCGGCGTCGATGCGCTCGTGACGATCACCAATCGCGACTACTACTTCCACACGAAGGACACATACACGTCGGTGGCGATGCCGTCGACTGCGTCCGCGGTGTACGTGCTCGAGCCCTTCGGGCGCAACACTGCAC
>JBKPOL010000314.1:0-3105 GCA_046733075.1 Pseudomonadota bacterium
GCAGGTTGATGGTGTGTGCGGCGTACTCGAACTGCATCACCGAGCTCGTCACCGAGATGCCGCGCTGCTTCTCGACCTCCATCCAGTCGGACGTCGCGTGCCGCGCGCTCTTGCGCGACTTGACCGTACCCGCGAGCTGAATGGCCCCGCCGAAGAGCAGCAGCTTTTCGGTCAGCGTCGTCTTGCCCGCATCCGGGTGCGAAATGATCGCGAACGTTCGCCGGCGCGCGACATCGCGCCCGAGATCGGGAGTGGAAAGCGAAGCCATCGACGTGGAGTTCCGGGCGCGGCGAGATCGCGCGCCGGATATAAAAAACCGCCGCTAAGGGCGTCGCCACGACCGCCGTTCGCGGTCGTGCAGCGCGCCTTCAAGGCAGGCGGCGATGAAACGCGATTATACCAACGCTAACGGACGCACCCCGATCAGCGGCCCGTGCAGCGCAACCGCGAACACGATGGAAAATACGACGCCGGCAATGAAGACGATCGCGTCCTGCCTCCCGCGTCCCGGCGGATAACCGATTCCGGCTGCCCTGTCACGAGCACGCCGAACGGCGAACGTCACCGCCGCCCACAGGAAGAGCGTTCCGAACAAGGCGACGCCCGCCAGCCGGCCGTTGCCGAGCAGATGACCGAGCGCCCAGAGTGCAACGCCCGCCGTCATCGGGTGTCCGATCGCCGCCTTGATCCGGGTCCCTGGCACATAGGCGGCCGCAATCAATACGAAGCCGATCACGGTGAGGAGCGCCGTGACGTGGCGCGTCCACGCGGGTGGCATCCATACGAGCGTCGGCTCGGCCCGTGCCGCGCCGTACCCACAAATGATCATCACGAGGGCCACGAGCGAAACCACCGAATACCCGAGCTTCCAGGGTCGCTCGCCGAGGCGCGCGACTTGCCGGGCGCGCCAATCGGGCGCGGCGATGCCGACGGAATGCGAGACAAGGAAGACGGCGAGGCCGGCGAGGAGTAGCGACATGGCTCCGTCCCTTGACGGTGTTCGGACCTCGCATGCTAATACGGCGGCTCGGTGGACGATCCCCGCGACTTGGATCGATGCGGTGCTGGGCTTGCGAGCCCTTCGGGGTCCGAATATCTTTCACCGCAAAGACGCTTGAAGTATCAGCGCCGCAGGCGCATGTGCAGATTTAGGCCATGCGCACCGCCACCACCCGATCGGACCTGTTTGCCGCGGCACCGCTGCCCGGGGGCCTCGAATACCACGCGGATTTCCTCATGCAGGACGAAGAGCGAGCGATTCTTCGCCATGTCGTCGATCTGCCGTTCAAGGAGGCGACGTTCCAGCAATACACGGCGCGGCGCCGGGTGGTGCGCTTCGGCGAGCTCTACGACGCGTCCACCCGCGATTGGGAAAACGGTGGCCCCTTACCGCCGTGGCTCGCGGCGCTTCGCGCAAAGGTGGCGCGATGGCGGAACGTCGCGGAAGAGGACTTCCTGCATGCGCTCGTGACCGAATACCGGCCGGGCACGCCGATCGGCTGGCATCGTGACAAACCCGAATACGGGATGGTGATCGGCATCTCGCTCGCCAATGCGTGCCGGATGCGCTTTCGCCCCTACGACAATCAGCACGACCGCAATGCGGTGATCGCGCTCGACCTCGCGCCGCGCTCAGCCTACGTGCTGCAGGACGACATCCGCTGGCGCTGGCAGCACAGCATTCCGCCGGCGAAGGCGTTGCGTTACTCAATCACGTTCCGCACGCGCGCGTAGAATCGCGGGCCGCCGCTCATTCCTGCGGACGCCATCGCCGCAAGCGTGGGGGAACAATGCGCGTCGCCGGGCCACCCCGAGCCGCGCAGCGCCCCCTCCGGGGGCAGCGTAGCCGCAAGCGTGGGGGAAAAATACTGAACCCGTATCCGCATCTCCTCGCGCCCCTCGACCTCGGCTTCGTCACGCTCGGCAACCGCGTCCTGATGGGCTCGATGCACACGGGCCTCGAGGAATCCAAGGACGGATTCGCGAAGCTTGCGGCGTTCTACGCGGCGCGCGCCCGCGGCGGCGTCGCGCTGATCGTCACCGGCGGCATCGCGCCGAATCTGTCGGGCCGGCTCGAGCCGCGCGCATCGCAGCTGTCGTTCTCATGGCAGGTCGCGAAGCATCGCCAGATCACGGACGCGGTTCACGCCGGCGACGGACGCATCGCGCTGCAGATCCTCCATGCGGGCCGCTACGCATACCACCCGCTCGCCGTCGCGCCGTCCGCCATTCGCTCGCCCATCACGCCGTTCAAGCCACGCGCGCTGACCGGCTTCGGCATCGAGCGCACGCTCGCGGCGTACGCGCGGTGTGCGCGCCTTGCACGGCGAGCGGGGTATGACGGCGTCGAGATCATGGGCTCGGAGGGCTACCTGATCAACGAGTTCCTGGTGCGCCGAACGAATCATCGCGACGACGATTGGGGCGGCAGCTTCGAGAACCGTATGCGCTTCGCCGTCGAAACGGTGCGGCGCACGCGCGAGACGGTCGGTGACGACTTCATCATCATCTACCGATTGTCGATGCTCGATCTCGTCGACGGCGGAAGCACATGGGACGAAGTCGTCTTGCTCGCCAAGGCGATCGAGAAGGCCGGGGCGACGCTCATCAACACCGGGATCGGCTGGCACGAGGCCCGCATCCCGACGATCGCGACGATGGTCCCGCGCGGAGCGTACACGTGGGTCACCGCGCGGCTGCGTGGCGCGGTGAACGTGCCGCTGATCACCACCAATCGCATCAACGATCCAGCCGTCGCCGAGACGATACTCTCGCGCGGCGACGCAGACATGGTGTCGATGGCGCGACCGTTCCTCGCGGATGCCGACTTCGTGAGGAAGGCCGCTGAAGGACGCGCGAAGGCGATCAACACGTGCATCGCATGCAACCAGGCGTGCCTCGACCATATCTTCGAGCGCCGCGTCGCGACCTGTCTCGTGAATCCGTATGCCTGCCGCGAGACGGAACTCGTCTTCACGCGTGCGGCGCGCGGGAAGCGCGTCGCGGTCATCGGCGCCGGCCCTGCCGGCCTCGCGTGCGCCACGACCGCCGCAGGGCGGGGGCACCACGTCACGCTGTTCGATGCCCACTCAGACATTGGCGGCC
>JBKPOL010000315.1:0-9529 GCA_046733075.1 Pseudomonadota bacterium
GGTACGCATGCCGCCGGATCAGCGCGCCGATTCTTCGCATCGACGACACGACACCGCTATACGGGTCGATACCTGAAATGGGGAGATCGCTCACGGCAGCGCCTCGACCGGCGTTCCGGATTCGCGCTCCTCGACACCGCCGCGCGCGATGTCGAGGAACACTTCCTCCATCGTCTCGCGACCATATCGGCCGATCAGGTCGGCAGGGGATCCGTGGTCGACGACGTTGCCCGCCCGCAGCATGATCACGTCCGCGCACATGCGCTCGACCTCGTTCATGTTGTGCGACGCGAGGAGCATCGTGCATCCGCTCGAACGCTGGTACTCCTCGAGATAGGTGCGCATCCGGTCGCCGATATCCGGATCGAGCGACGCGGTCGGCTCGTCCAGCAACAGCACGTCGGGTCGATTGAGCAGCGCCTTCGCAAGCGATACACGGGTGCGCTGACCCGCGGACAACTGGCCGTACGGCCGCTTCAGTATCAAGTCGAGGTCGAGCTCGGCCGTAAGCTCGCCGATCCGATAGGACGGACGGTCCACGCCGTAGAGATCGGCGAAGACGCGCAGGTTCTCGCGCACCGTCAGTCGCTTCGGCAGGTCGACGTAAGGCGAAGTGAAGTTCATCCGCGGCAGCACGCGGTAACGATCGCGCAGCATGTCGCAGCCGAGCACCTGAATGGACCCGGCGGTTGGCAGCAGGACGCCGAGCAGCATCGACAACGTCGTCGTCTTGCCCGCCCCGTTGCCGCCGAGCAACGCCGTCGTCGTTCCTGGTTCGACGTCGAAGCTCACGCCACGCACCGCCTCGACCTTCGCAAACCGTTTGCGAAGATCGCGCACCACGATCGCGGCGGCGGTCACGGCCTGCGGCGACTCAGCATTCGATGGTGGTCCGGCAATAGTTTGTAAGCTCGCGCACGACCGTAGTTGCTTCGACCGGCTTCCGTGCGCGCTCGAGCCCTCCGTACTCGAGCTCGAGCTTGAATGCGTACTTCTCGAAGAACGGCTCGAATTGCTCGGCGCCGATCGTGCCGATCGCCCACAGCTCGTCCCGTCCCGCGTCGTATTCGAGGGCGACGGACGCGAGCGGTTGCGGCGCCGGACCTGCAACGACGCGCGCGCCTGCCGTCGGATCATAGACACTGTGGTCGGCACAGCAATGGATCACGCGACCGGACGAAGTCGCGGAGCGGCCTTTCTGATAACGGATGAACGACACTTCCCGCGTCGGATACGCGAGCTTGTGCGCACAGATCGCGGAGAACGACACGACGTTGCGGGAAGGCCCCACACCTCCTGGTGCGACGTAGGGCGCGCCGCGCTCGCGGTGCAGCGCGGGAACGGAGGCAAGCGCCTCGGGAAAGCGGAGGAGGAAACAGGGCGTTGCCGCGAATGGGTACTGGTAGATGTAGTTCGTTTCCGGCGTAAGCGCGGACTGCCGTATCGGTGCGCCGTGCACGTCGACCAGCAACGATCGCGTGTAGCGGCGAATGTCGGCGTCGTCAGCGGCGTCCGCGCGGGTCACCGACGCGATCGCCGGAACCAGCGCGCACGATCCGAGGAAATCGCGGCGATTCATCGGATCAAGCGCGGCGCTTGGCCGTCATCAGCCCTCGCGTTCGCGTTTACACCCATGGCGTCGACAGGCCCTGGCCCAGCCGTTTCATCGATGCATCGACGCCCTACGCCGTCATCAACTCGCGTACATGCATCGCAGCGCTTCTGCCAAGCGCGGAGAGCGCATAGCCGCCTTCCAGCGAAGAAACGATGCGGCCCTCGGCGAATCGCGCGGCGACGGCAAGCAGCTGGCGCGTTACCCAGGCGTAGTCATTTTCGCTGAATGCAAGTCCTGCAAGCGGGTCCTCGCGGTGAGCGTCGAATCCGGCGGAGACGAGGATCAGGTCCGGCTCGAACTCGTCGAGCGCGGGTAGCCAGCGGCTTTCGACCGCTTCGCGAAACTCGGCGCTGCCGCTCCCGGCCGATAGCGGGATGTTCACCATGTTGGGCGCTGGGTTGTCCACGCCCGAATAGGGGTAGAGCGGGTATTGAAAGGTCGAGACCATCAGCACGCGCGGATCGTCGGAAAACATGTCCTCGGTACCATTGCCGTGGTGAACGTCGAAATCGACGATCGCGACCCGCGACACATCATGCACGGCCAGCGCATGCGCCGCGCCGACGGCCACGTTGTTGAAGACGCAAAAGCCCATCGCCCGTGCGCGCTCGGCGTGATGACCAGGCGGTCGCACTGCACAGAACGCCGTTTGATGCTCTCCGCTACAAACGAGGTCGACGCCCTTGACGACTGCGCCCGCGGCGTGCAGCGCGGCCTGGACCGAGTGAGGATTCAGCGCCGTGTCCGGATCGAGGTAGCGCAAGCCGCTCGCAGGCGCGGCCCGCTCGATCGCCTCGACATATGCCGGCGCGTGCACTCGCGACAGCTGCTCGCGCGTCGCGGCCGCGGCTTCGTACCGTGCGACGTGTCCATCCAGGCCGAACGCAATCACATGATCGTTGATCGAAGCTAGACGCTCCGGGCATTCCGGGTGATCGGGGCCCATGTCGTGCAGCAGGCACGACGGGTGAGTGATGTACGCGGTGGTAGCCAAGGAATGGTTCCGAAGGAGCGAAAAACGACGACAGGCAGGAAGGCGCGACCGGTCGATCTTCCGGCCGCGGCGACCGTCCGTGCCCCTGAAGTCTAGCGCCGTCGGGCGCGGATGACGAGAGCGAAGGCATCAAGCTAAAGTGCCGTCGGCCCTCCCCATTGCGGAATCGTTCAAATGACCGTTCACTCAGTCACCCAGTCCGTACCGACCGCGCACCGGCTCGCGGCAGTCCTGCAGCAGCTCGCGCAGATCGTCGTCGGCAAGGACGAACCGCTCCGGCTGGCGCTCGCCTGCCTGCTCGCACGCGGGCATTTGCTGATCGAGGACATTCCTGGCGTCGGTAAATCGACGCTCGCCCAGGCGCTCGCGACGACCCTCGGTCTCAAGTACGCGCGCATCCAGTTCACGAGCGACCTGCTGCCTGCAGACGTGCTCGGCGTCTCGGTGTTCGACGAACGGGCGCAAGCCTTCCGCTTCCATGCCGGACCGATTTTCCACTCCGTCGTGCTCGCCGACGAAATCAACCGGGCGCCACCCAAAACGCAGAGTGCGTTGCTCGAAGCAATGGAGGAGCGGCAGGTATCGCTCGACGGCCAAACGCGAACGCTGCCTGAACCGTTCTTTGTCATTGCGACGCAAAATCCTGTCGAGCAGATCGGCGCGTATCCGTTGCCCGAATCGCAACTCGATCGATTTCTGCTCGCGATCGAGCTCGGATATCCCGACGCCGTATCGGAGCGCGAATTGCTCGCCGGCGGCGATCGTCGCTCGAAGCTTGCGGACCTCGCGCCCCAATCCGATCCCGCCACGCTCGCGGACTGGCAACGCGAAGCGGCAGCGATCCACGTCGCGCCGGCGCTCCTCGACTACGTGCAGTCGCTGCTCGCCGCGTCGCGCGGGCATTTGCCGGGGCAAACGGCCGGAGCAAGCGGCGAAGCAGGTGCGCGTCGTGGCCTGAGTCCCCGCGCGGGACTGATGCTGCTCGCGGCGGCACGCGCGTGGGCGTTGCTGGCCGGCCGGCCGATGGCCGTACCGGAAGACGTGCAGGCGGTGTTCCCCTCCGTTGCAGGTCATCGCCTTGCCGGCGGTGCGCGCGCGGGTTCGTTGCAGGCGCAAAACCTGCTGCGCGCGGTTCCGCTGCAGTGATCGATTGTGCTGGTGCATCGGCGTGACAACGCGATGGCTCGGGCCCGGCTCTGCAGCTTCTGCTCCTAACATGACCGCGATCGCATCACCCGCGCGATCGCCCCGCGAACGTTTCGATCGGATCGCAGAGCGGCTCCGCCAGCGCGCGTTCCGTGTCGCGCCCGCCGATCGTTCGCCCGTCGTCCTGCGCCATTCGCGCATCTATATCCTGCCGACGCGGCGCGGTTATGCAGTGATCGCAACCCTCGTCATGATGCTGCTCACATCGCTCAACTACGCGCTGTCGCTCGGCCTCGCCGTGACGTTCCTGCTCGGAGGCCTGGTCTCCGCGGCACTGCTGCACACGTTCCGCAACCTTGCGGGCATGGAGGTCAAGCCGCTTGCCGCGAGCGATGCCTTTGTGGGCAGCAACATCGTGTTCTCGCTCGCCGTGTCTGCCGGCGCGATCGACCGCCGTTCGATCTCGATCGAAGGCAACAACGTGACGACGATGGCGGATGTTGCCGCAGGATCCACGCAAACCTTGACGCTCGCCGCGCCCGCGTCGAGGCGCGGCCGCATCCCGATCGGCCGCGTGACGCTTTCCTCCCGTCACCCGCTGGGACTCTGGCGCGGCTGGGCCTATGTGCATTTTCCGCTGTCGGGAATCGCGTATCCGGCACCCGAAGCGCACCCTCCGCCGCTGCCGACCGGCGAGCACGGCGTCGATCCGCACGCCGTCGGTCGCGGCGACGATGCTGATCTCGCGGGCCTTCGCGAGTATCAGCGGGGCGACCCTTTGCAGCGCGTTGCATGGAAGGCGGTCGCGCGAGGCGCCGGATGGTTCTCGAAGTCGTTCGAAGGCACCGGAGGCGCCGGGCCGCTCACGCTCGACTGGTCGGCGTTGCCTTCGCATCTGGACGTCGAAACGCGGCTGTCGCGGCTTTCGGCATGGGTGCTCGCCGCCGAGCGGACGACACGGCCGTTTGCGCTCCTTCTGCCTGCACAGACGCTGCCGACCGCGTCCGGACGCGAGCATCGTCGCAATGCACTCACCGCGCTCGCATTGATGCCGGGGGACGCGCAATGACGACTGCGGCCGCGTCGGCACGCGGGGCCGCCTTCGGCATGCTCCGGTGGCGCGGGCGGCGCACGCCGCGCAAATCGACGTCACCGCCGCTGTTGCCAGCACAGATCACGAGCCTTGGCGTGCTGCTCATCGCCGCCCAGCTTCCGCAGGCGTTGCATCTTCCGATCTGGGTGGCCGCGTTCGGTTTCGCGCTCGTGCTGCTGCGCTTCGCGCTGCTGCGTCGCGACCGCGCGCGGCCGTTCGCGTCACCGGCGCGCATTCCATCCTGGGCGCTTGCCGTGTTCGCACTCGCGATCGCATTCGCCATTCGAAAATCCTACGGCTACTTCGCCGGTCGCGACCCATGCGTCGCATTCCTGTTCGTGCTCGTCGGCATCAAGTTCCTCGAGGTGCGGACGGTGCGCGACGGCACGCTGCTCGTGTGCCTCGCGATCTTCCTGCTGATCACGCCCTTCTTCTACGGGCAGTCGATGATGGCGGCGCTCGTTGCGCTGCCCGCGATGCTCGCCGTAGGGGCAGCGCTCGAAGCGCTTGCCGTGGAAGGCGGTACGAACGCGCAGCCGCCCAACTGGCGCAAGGCATGGCGCAGGACGGGAACGATGATGCTGCAGGGTCTGCCCATTGCCGCAGCGCTCTTCCTGCTGTTTCCCCGGCTCGCGTCGCCGCTGTGGGGACTGCCCGCCGATCGGACGGCAGCCACCGGGCTGTCGGATCGCATGGCGCCGGGATCGATCAGCGAGCTCGCATTGAACGACAGCGTCGCATTCCGCGTGGACTTCGACAGTGCAATCCCGCCGATGCGCATGCGCTATTGGCGGGGACCGGTGTTGTCGATTTTCAACGGGCGCGAATGGCGCGCGTTTTCATCGCTGCTCGGCGGCAAGCTCGCAACCGGCGATGGACCGCTCGTCAACTACACGGTCACGCTCGAAGCGAACGATCATCCGTGGCTGTTCGCGCTCGATCTTCCGTCCGCGACGCCGCAGATCGACATGGAGCCGACCACCCGCGGCTCGGCCGGCGGCTTCGCCGGGTACACGCGCGAGCAGCAACTGCTGATGCGCGGCGGCGTGACGCAGGCATTGCGCTACTCGATCCAGTCCCGCCTGACGGACACGTATCCGGTCGCGTCGTCGCGCGATGCGGCGATCAACGCCCGCACGCCGCTCGGCAATCCACGCACGCTCGAATTCGCGCGCTCGCTCCGCGCGCAATATCCGGATGATCGCCGCCTGATCAGCGCGGTGCTGCAGTGGTTTCGCGACGAGAAGTTCTTCTACACGCTGGCACCGCCGCTGATGGAGGAAGCGCCGGTCGACACGTTCCTGTTCGAAACGCGGCGCGGCTTCTGCGAGCACTATGCGAGCGCGTTCGTCGTGATCCTGCGCGCCGCCGGAATTCCGGCACGTGTCGTTACCGGCTACCAGGGCGGGGAGATCAATCCGCGCGGCGGTTACATGATCGTCCGGCAATCGGACGCCCACGCGTGGGCAGAGGCCATCATCGACGGTCAGTGGCGACGCTTCGATCCGACCGCAGCGGTGGCGCCGTCGCGCGTGGATCGCGGCTTGTTCGGGGCGGTACCCGCGAACGACCCGGTCCCGCTCTTCGCGCGGCAGGACGGGAGCTGGCTCAAGAGCATGCAGCTGACGCTCGATGCGATCAATCACCAGTGGCACCGTAACGTCGTGCAGTTCAATCGCGATCGCCAGCGCGCGCTGTGGCGCGAATGGAGACTGGACGAAGTCGCGCCGTGGGAGATGGTGGCGGGTGTCGCGCTCGCGGTTCTCGCATGGGCCGGTGCGGTGCTCGCGTGGTTCGCGGCGCGACGCAAGCGCCAGGAACGGACGCTCGCGCTTTGGAACGACGTGTGCCGGCGGCTCGCGCGCGCCGGACTGCCCCGCTTCACCTATGAAGGCCCGCTCGCGTTCTCCGAGCGCGCCGCGTCGCGCTGGCCGCAATTCGCGATTGCGTTTCGCGCCATCGGCGACTCGTTCGCCGCACTGCGCTATGGGAACGCGGAGCGTCGCGAGAGTGAGCGAGCCGCGCTGGTCGCGACGCTGGAGCGCGCGATCGAAGTTCTCCCTACACCGGCGACGCTGCGAACGATGTGAGCGAGTGAAGTAAACCTACGCGGGCGGCAGATATTTCGCCGGATCCATCGGCTTGCCCTGCCGTCGAATCTCGAAGTGCAGCTTCACCTGGTCAGCGTCGGTGTTGCCCATTTCGGCGATCTTTTGTCCCCGCGTCACTTGTTGACCTTCCTTCACGAGGATTTCGCGGTTGTGCGCATACGCCGACAGGTACGTCGCGTTGTGCTTGATGATGATGAGCTTGCCGTAACCGCGCAGCCCGCTTCCCGCATACACGACGCGGCCCGCCGCGCTTGCGTGCACCGCCTGGCCCGCGGTCCCGCCGATGTCGATTCCTTTCAGGTTAGCGGTGTCCGAGAAGCCGGCGATGATCTTTCCTTTCGTCGGCCACGCCCAGTCGATCTGATCGGGATCGGACGTCGATGGCGCGCGATTGCCGGCGCTGCCCGCGGGCGGGGACGGGCGGACGTCTGACTTCGCGTCCGGCTTGGGCTCGGGCGTGGGCTCCGTCCGCGGACCCGGCGCGGGTTCGACTCGCGGCCCGGGCGGCGCCGTCATCGCGAGCGTCTCACGCGGCGCGGGAACCGCGGTCGCGGCAAGGGACAGTTCTCGCACCGCTTGATCCGAGTACGGTTCCTTGATGGCCTTCGGCGCCGTCTTCACGGCGTCGCTTGTCGTCGGTCCGGCCGCGCGGCTCGATGACGCGGACGTCGTCGTGGGGGGATTTGCCGGCACAGCGGATGAGGGTGTTGCCGTCGACTGCGCAACGGCTGCGGGAACAGCCGGCTTCGTTTCCACGACGGCGGGCGGCGGCCGCAACGGCGACGTCGTCACGCCCGGCGCGGCTTCCTCCGCAACGGCTCCCGAGTCGCCAGGCGCGGTGAGGCGCAAGACCTGGCCCACGCGGATCACATTGACGTTCTCGATGTTGTTCCATGCCGCGAGTTCGCGATAGTCAAGGCCGGTATCGAGCGCGATCTGATGCAGCGTATCGCCGCGTTTTACCGTGTACGTCGGAGGCGGCCCGGATGCGGGAGCGCCCACGGTTGCCGACGGCGGCGGCCCGCTTGTCGAAGGGCCGCCCGTGATGGGCGGAGACACGGGACCCGCGGCGCGATCCTCCACGGGAGCGGGTTGCCGCGTCGAGCAGGCGGTGGCCAGCATCGTCAAGACCAGGATGACGGCCGAAAGCCGGAGCGGTTTGATCGAAATGAAGAACGAGAAGGGACGCATCGACAAAACGAAGGCCGTGTCGACGTTCAGCCGAGGCCTGCCAGAAGCGGCACGAATCTTACCGTATCGAACGCCTGCTCACGGATGCCGGTCGGTGCTGCCTCCATCACGGTGAGACGCTGCAGGCCGCGCTCCCCCTCATCGGTGCTTGCAAGCGGCAACACCATCCGCCCGCCCGGCTTCAGATAGCGCAGCAGCGACGTGGGGACGTGGGTGGCGCCGGCTGCGACAATGATTGCGTCGACCACGATTGCTTCGCCGAGGTCCGCGCTGCCGTCGCCATGCGCGAGGCGCACATTGCGAATCTTGAGCGACTGCAGGTGACGGCGCGCCTTGTTCACCAGCGCCGCGATACGCTCGACCGTGTACACCGTGTTTGCGAGGCGCGCGAGCACGGCGGTCTGGTAGCCGCACCCGGTGCCGATCTCAAGGACGCTGTCGAGCGCGCGACCGTTACGTGCGAGCTCGGTCATGCGCGCGACGATCCAGGGTTGAGAAATCGTTTGACCGTGCCCGATCGGCAACGGCGAGTCATCGTAGGCGCGAATCGCGAGCGCTTCATCGACGAAGATGTGGCGTGGAATGGCGTTGATCGCCGACAGCACCACCTCGTCGCGAATGCCTTCCCCACGCAGGCGCTCGACCATGCGCGCGCGAGTGCGATCGGACGTCATGCCGATGCCGCTCATGCCCTGACCCCCGCCCGCGCCCATCGCTCGCGCCGTCCCCCTAGGCAATGCTCAGCGCTCGAGCCACGCGGTCACGCCCGCCATCTGCTCGCGGTTGGTGAGGTCGATCTGCAGTGGCGTGATCGATATGTACTGACTCTCGACGGCGTGAAAGTCCGTGCCTTCACCGGCGTCCGCCGCCGCGCCGGCCGCACCGACCCAGTACACGGTCTCGCCGCGGGGACTTTGCATCTTGATGACGTCTTCGGCCTTGTGCCTGCGGCCGAGCCGCGTGATCCGATGCCCGCGCACGGTCTCGCGTGGAATGTCGGGAACGTTGACGTTGAGAAGCCACGGTCCTGCGGGCTCACGCCGGTGACGTTCGACGAACTCGAGCGCGACGGTGGCGGCCGTCTCGAAATGCGCCGCGGTCTTCGATGCGAGCGAGATCGCGACAGACGGCACGCCGAGAAGAAATCCCTCGGTGGCGGCGGCAACCGTGCCCGAATAGATCGTGTCGTCGCCCATGTTCGCCCCGAGGTTGATGCCCGAGATCACCATGTCCGGCAACCGGTCGAGCAGGCCCGTTACCGCAAGGTGAACGCAGTCGGTCGGCGTTCCGTTGACGAACAGGAAGCCGTTCGGTGCGCGGCGAACCGACAGCGGGCGGTCGAGCGTCAGTGAGTTGGACGCGCCGCTGCGATCGCGTTC
>JBKPOL010000316.1:0-4390 GCA_046733075.1 Pseudomonadota bacterium
CCGCACGTCGGTCGCATAGACGTTGAGCGTCAGCGCGCGGGCGAGCTCCGGCGAATCATGTGAGCCCGGCAGATGCTTCAGGTAATCGTCCGGCATCACTTCGTTCTGCGCATTCCATTGGCAGTTCGCCGGATCCTCCTCGAGTCGATCGGTGAGATCCCACTGCGGCATGCTGCCCGCGGCGTCCGACCAGATACCTCCGTTCAGCGTGACGAGGACGGGCAGGCTCCGCGCGCACGCGTCGGCGAGCACCTGTAGAAGCGCATCGTCGGCGACGGCACGGCCGCCGTGCGCTCGACGCGTGTCGAAGCCGGGGTCGAACCGATGGTCGTCGTGCGCGCCGGTCGTCGTGCGCAGATAGAGGATCGGTACGCGCATCCCGATGCGAATGGTCGACGACACATAGGCCGCATACCGTGTGTCGAGTCCGAACGACCCGCCTTGCGCGACGCCCGAGAGGGCAGGAACGAGAAAGAAGGGCTCGTCATCCTCGCGCGCTGCGAATTGCCAGCGAGCGTGGACGGAGCGTTCGATCACCGTTCGCTCGCCCAGCGTTGTTTCGGCGCCATCGCGGCCGATGGCGACGATCGACAGTCGCCGCCGCTCGACGCCTTGCATGGCTTCATGAGGGCGAAGATCGATGTCGCACTCGAAGCCGCCGTTCGGATTGTCAGGATAACCGGGACGCACCTCGGCGACGTCCGGGCGAGGCAGGCCGATGCGCGCCATCCATTCGAGATGCCCGAGCCGCACGACAACGGCACGAATGCGCGAGTGCGCAAGCGCCCAGCCACGCACGTGAACGTCGGGGCCGATGACGCCTTCCGCCTCGGGTACATCGAGCCAGCCGATCGGCGGTGCAGGGCTCTTTCGGTTCATGGCACGAATGTGTGCGTGACGTAGAATCGGCGCGATCGTCCACGGATCATGAACGACGCTTCGCTGCCTCGCGCCTGATGCGCACCGATGTACTCGCTCGATTGAATCGATGGCTGCGCCGATCGGGCGAAACGAGCGCGCGCCCACGCGCCGTTGAATCGTCTAGCGTTGCCGAAACGTCGGGCGTCGCCGAAACGTCGGTGATTGTCGAAACGTCCGCTGCCGCGACTGCGACGCCCGATTCGCTGCGCGCATCGCTCATCGTGCACCGCCTCGTCGCCGAGCCTTGGTACGTCGACAGCGTAGCAATCGACGGTGCGCGCGTCAGCGTAGCTGGCTGGTCGATGCCCGTGGACTCGCGGGAGCCGGCCGAAGGATGGTTCACGATCAACGGTCGCCGGTTCGATGCGATCCGCTATCCGCTGCATCGGCAGGATGTGGCAGACGTCTTCTGGCAGCGCGCGGGCTCCGCCGAGTGCGGCTTCGAGTGCGTCGCTGAGGACATCGGCGATATCTATCCGGGCGGGGTGCTCGAGATTCGTCGCATCGTTCCCGATACGCCGCGCATCGAGCTTGGACGGGATTCGTGGTTCAAGCCCGATCCCGCGCTGCACGTCGATCTTCCCGACGCCGATCGGCGTTTTCGGGTCATCGGCGATCGCGATCCGCTGGGATTTCTCGTCTCCGGAGCAACCGATTACCACCGGATGGATCGCGCCGCGGCGGCGATTGCCGGGAGGCGGATACACGAGTTCCGGCGCGTGCTCGACTGGGGCATCGGATGCGGCCGTGTCGCGCGACACTTCCCCGCCGCTCATTCGAGCGCGCTTACGGGTTGCGACATCGACCGCGACAATGTCGAATGGTGCAGGGCGCATCTCGCGGGCACTTTCAACGCCTCCGCGCTAACGCCGCCACTGCCGTTCGACGACGCGTCGTTCGACCTGATCTACGGCATATCCGTATTCACGCATCTGCGCGAGCCGATGCAGCTGCGCTGGCTCGCGGAGCTCGCACGTGTCAGCGCCCCCGGTGCGCTGCTGCTGCTGACGATTCATGGCGAGACGGCGATCGATTTTTCGCGCTTGCCGCCCCGCGAGTACCGGCGCGTTCGCGACGACGTGCGTCGCGAAGGCATTCTCGTGAGCGGCGTCAACACGCAGCTCGACGGACATGCCGAGCATGCCGGGGAGTACGTGAATGTGTATCACAGCATCGACTATGTCCGGCGCACGTGGGGGCAGTTCTTCACCGTGTTGCATGTGCTCCCGGGCTACATCCTTCATCACGATCTCGTCGTCCTGCGCAAGCCGTAAACGAAGCGCGGGCGCCACGCGCTCACCGACGTCTTCAGCGCAAGCATCGGCTTCTCGATCCAATGCCAGGAGAGCGCAGCGAACGGCAGCGTGGCGAGCAGCGCCAAGCTGAAGAGGGCGAGCGGCTCGCGGATACCTAAGCGCCACGCGAGGAATTGCTGGATGGGAAACGCGAGCAGATACGTGCCATACGAGTAATCGCCGATCCGAAGATACGCAGTCCACTGCACTTTCGGGTGATAGGCGATCACCAGCGCCGCGTAAGCGATCGCAGTGTAGTAGAGCAGGCGGAACAGCGGAGTGGTCGCGCAGTAGAAGACCAGGGCGATCGCCGCAAGTGCCGCGGTCATCGAGAGCGGCACGAACCGCCGGCAAGCGTGGAGCCATGCGCCCAGCAGGAACGTGAACATCAATCCCGGGATGGTGCCGACGCCGTCGGCGGGAAGCACGGACCGCACCGCTTGGGGAGAGATGGCATAGGAAACAAGTGCCAGCCCGACAAGCAGCGTG
Source organism: Pseudomonadota bacterium (assembly GCA_046733075.1). Lineage (GTDB taxonomy): Bacteria > Pseudomonadota > Gammaproteobacteria > Burkholderiales > Casimicrobiaceae > VBCG01. The sequence goes on from JBKPOL010000316.1 coordinate 2,706, forward strand.
GTGGCCAGTTCACGCCGGAGAATCGCGAGCGCGGCCAGCACCGCGGCGATCGTGTAGCACCACGTCTCGATCGGAATCGTCCAGAGCGATCCGGCGACGGCGCGAGGATACGGATTGGCCTCGAACACGCCGGGCAGGTGGTCCTGAATGCCGAAGAACGGCGAGACGGCGAGAAACTTCCAGGTATTCTCATGACTGAAATAGGCCGACGTCGCAAGCGTCGTTGCGTACCAGCCCAGGACAAACACGCACAGCAGTTTCGCGAACGCGAGGCCCGGCACGATTCGCAGTGCGCGCGCGACCGTGTACGCGTACAGGGAGTTGCGACGGGACAGGCTTTGCGCGATAAGGAACCCGCTGATGGCGAAGAACACGACGACGCCGATGGTGGCCACGTCCGTGCGCTGGCCGCTCGCCACGGCCAGCGGCTCTTCGAGCATGTGGCCGGTGAGCGCGTACGAATGGGAGAACATCACGGACGAAGCGGCGATCATCCGCAGCGCATTGAGGTTGTTGTCGCGGCCCGCTGCAATGTCGCCAAGCATGCTGCCTTTGAGCCGGCCGTGACCAGGTGCCATGCGGGGAGCCGAAGATGAGCGAGGGTGAAGGCGTGAACGATACCCCAGGTGGCGGCGCCGACGACGGGCCGTTGCTGCGCGAGCAGATCGCGTATTACCGGGCGCGGGCCGGCGAGTACGACGCGTGGTGGCTGCGGACCGGCCGCTTCGATCGAGGTCAGGAAAACAACGCCGCCGGGAATGCGGACGTCGCTTGCGTCGAGCGGGCCGCAGCCGATTTCCTGTGGGCGGTGCGACCTTCGACCGTGCTCGAGATCGCGTGCGGCACGGGCTTGTTCACGCGCCATCTCGCGCCGCGCGTCGACGCGATCACGGCGGTCGATGCATCGCCGGAGGTCATTGCGATCAATAGGGCGCGCGTCGGTACGCCGAACGTCCATTATGTAGAGGCGGATCTGTTCACCTGGCGGCCGTCGATGCGCTACGACTGCGTCTTCATGAGCTTCTGGCTGTCGCACGTGCCGCATGCCCGTTTCGACGCATTCTGGTCAATGGTTCGCAACGCGCTGCAGCCCGGCGGCGTCGCGTACCTGATCGATTCGGCGCACGATCCGACCTCCACGGCCGTAGACCACCCGCCGCCGGATCGTCAGGCGGGCATCGTGACGCGACGGCTCGACGATGGCCGTGAATTCCGGATCGTGAAGGTGTTCTGGACGCCCGATGCGCTCGCAGGGCGGTTGCAGGCGCTTGGATTCGCAACGCGGATCGCGCAGACGTCCCGGTATTTCATTTACGGTGACGTGCGCGAACGCGCGGCGGGATAGAGCAGCACCCGCTCGAGCGTAGCGGACCGCGTTTCGGGCGGGAAGGCGATTTCGACTCTGATCTGTTCGACCACGCTGTTTTTATCGCGCCATTGCTCAGGCCAGGCAAGCGCCATGTCGGGACCCTCGGCGTCGGCGATTTGCGTCCATTCGCTCACCGCATCGTTCCGCGCAAACGCCTTCGTGCGCGACGGCCGTGCGTTCGCGAATCGCAGCACCAGGCGATCGATCTCGCTTGGGCGTATCACCTGGTCCGGCGGCGACAACACCGTCGCCTTGCCGCCGTCCGGGCGCAGCGTGACGAACCCCGCGCCCGCCGTCAGTCCCCCTCGTTCGGAAG
>JBKPOL010000317.1:0-4939 GCA_046733075.1 Pseudomonadota bacterium
GCGAAGACTCATGCCACTTTCACACCGCACGCTGAACATCGCGCGGGTCGCGTTCATCGGCCTCCTGTCCGCGCAAAGCAACTTAGTCAGCGCGACCGATGTCTCGGCCGGAAATGCTTCACTGTCCCCGACTTTGACGCAGTTCGAATCCTTCATTCAGACGCGCTGCATTCCCTGCGTCCGAGAGTTCTATCCCATCGCTACAGTGCCGTTTCCCTCCGTCAAGACGCCGACCTTCGCGGGTCTCGCTCCCGCAAGCCCGGCGCCGAACACCCGCGCGGGTGAAATGCGCCTGGAGTTGCTGCGCGCGTATCCCGTTGGACAGCAGAGCCGCCAGCACCTCGCGATGCGTGTTGTTCTCTCGGTGTCGGCCGGCTCGGCAAGCACGCTGTACCCCCTTGGAGCGGGATTGCTGGATGAAGACGAAGTGCCTGTGCTGGTGGCTGCGCTGTCGCAAATGGGCAAATCGGTGTCCGCCGCAGGCGACGACTCATCCATTCCGCTCATCGACACGGAATTCCATGCAGACTCGGTCCGCATGGGTACGGTGCGCACCGCAAACGACTCTCTTGCATATGTGCAGGTTGCGCCGGCCGACCCTCAGTTCGCCTTGAAGCAGGTGTGGGAGCTACCCGCTATGTATCTGCCTTCCAAGGACATTCCAACGCTCGAGCATGCCGTGCAGCAGGTGAACGCGAAGATCCGGGCCTTGCGCGGGCAGTGATCTCGCCTGCTGAATTATTCGCGCCACCTGGTAGGCGCCTTTCAAAGTCGCGTCGCGCGTTGCTTGCCGCAGCGTTGCTCACAGCGGTAATCGGAAGCGCTCGAGCGGAAGAGCGCATTTTCGAACTAGCCATTCATGGCGACGCGCCGACCGCCGAGCCTGCAGTGCTGACGGCTCGCCAGAACGACCAGGTCGTGCTCCGTTTGAGCTCCGACAAACCGCTGCAGGTCCATTTGCATGGGTATGACATCGAAAAGGATGTGGTGCCGAACGTTGTCACGGCGTTGCGCGTTACCGTGACGGCCACCGGCCGCTTTCCAATCGAGATTCATTCCAAGGGACCTGCCAAGCAGCGACCTGTTGCATACCTGGAAGTCCGACCACGATAGCGGGCGCTTCGCATTGACGTCAGGGTCGCCCAATCGGCGCACCGGGCGACTGAGCGGCCGCCTGTTGGCCTCGCTATCGGTACTCTTCTCCCTAAAGGCGTATGGGCATGGGTTCGGCATGCGCTACGATCTGCCGCTTCCCCTGGGGCTTTGGATCATCGGCGCCGCAGGCGTGATCGTATTGTCCTTTCTGATCGTAGCGATAGCCGTTCGCGCGAACGTCGCGGCTCCTGCGCAACCGAATCGCGTGCGATGGCACATTGACAACGCCGTCGTTACCCGCTCGAACATCCGCGTCCTTGCGCAGCTCTTTGCGGTCGCGGCGCTCATCCTGATCGTGGTCGCTGGGCTCATTGGCGACCAGACACCTACCCGAAATCTTGCGCCAACCGCAGTCTGGATCGGGTGGTGGGTCGGCTTTTCCTACCTGTCGGCTCTCGTCGGCAACGTTTGGTCCCTCGTCAATCCGTGGGCTGCGATATTCGTTTGGTTTGAGCGGATTCTGTCGAAACCGGGAGCGCCGCGAACGGCGAATATCAACTGGCCGAAAGGCCTCGGCGTTTGGCCGGCAATCGCTTTCTTCATTGTCTTTGCCTGGCTGGAACTCGTCTGGGGAGGTCGATCCATTCCATCGCAACTCGCGTGGCTGATCGTCGGATTCTCGGTGCTTACGTGGACGGGAATGTTCATCTTCGGCCACAGTATGTGGCTGACCCGCGCCGATCCCTTTGCTTTGGCGTTTACCGTTCTGTCGAAGTTTGGGCCGATCGACATCCGTACGGAGCATGGCATGTGCGGCACCTCCGCTGCGGAAAACGCGTCGGATCGCGATGGCCACCATGAGGGCGCAGGCTGGCGGTGGAGCTGGAAGTTGCGACCGCCGGGCGCCGGATTGCTCGACACCGAAAACATGAGCCCGTCTCTTTCCGTGTTCGTTGTCGTCATGCTTTCCACGGTGACCTTCGACGGCTTCATGGCGACCCCGGTCTGGCAGCGCATCGAAAGCGCGCTGTACGTGGCGCTGCCGGCGCTTGGCGATTCGCGCGTCGCGATTATCGATACTGTTGGACTCCTGGTCTTTTGCGTCGCTTTCATCGCGGTCTACCGCCTGTTCGCGACGTTGATCGCGCATGCCTGCGGAAACCGGATGACGCATGATGCGGTCAGTCGGGCGTTTGTCCTGACGTTGGTGCCGATCGCAATCGCCTATCTCGTTGCTCATTACCTGGGCTATTTCCTGATCCAGGGACAGTTACTGATTCGTCTGGTTTCCGATCCGTTCGGATTCGGATGGAACATCCTTGGCACCGCCCATTTTCGACCGGACATCGGCATCGTCGGCGCCCGTTTCATGTGGTATACGTCGTTAATTGCTATCGTGCTCGGCCATGTAGCGGCGGTATCCCTGGCCCATGTCGTCGCGCTTCGTCGCTTCAACGATCCTCGCTTGGCGATACGGAGCCAGATTCCCATGCTCGTGCTGATGATCGCCTATACGATGTTGAGTCTGTGGATCATCGCTCAGCCGATCGTCGAATGAGCCATCGTTTGTGGAACGTGGCGCCACTCGACTCTTTTGCGGCGATTCGTAACCCGGTGTGCTCAGGACGCGTTCGCCCCTGACTTGAGTTGATTGATGAGGAGACGCCGGTCCGTGAAAAACACGCTGTTCTTCTTAGCCGGCATCGCGGTTGGGTTGTGCACCTCACTTGTCGGTGCACAAGGGGCGGCCACCATCGCGGTACTGAACACGCCAGGCGTTTATATCGAGCTCGTGACCCTGGTTCCCGGTCAGGGGTCGGGTCAACACGCCGGCATTCCGGGCGAAGTGGGCATCGTCTCCGAGGGTGAAGTGGTGCTCTCGAGCCCGGCCGTACGCGAATCTCTCAAGGCGGGCAAGGCCTACTGGTTACCGGGACTCACTCCGCACGACATCCGTAATGAAAGCGACCGACCTGCAAAGGTCTACGTAATCGCGATGAAGCGATGCGATTGAAGATGAGGTTGATCGTCACGCAGCTTGCCAGCTTGCCCGTGACTTTGGAGGCGTTTCGTCCGGCGAGTTATGCAGACCGCTTCGGTAGACTTAAACGGGTTGTCGCCCTCGTCTTTCGTCACCTCTAGCTATTCAGCCAACGCGGAAGACAAATGGATACCAGGCGACGAGAACGCTCGCGACGCCGAGTGAAAACGCCAAGAGCGCAAACGCGAGGCGTAATCCCGTAGCCCAGCTTCTCAGCTGGCTGTAAGCGAGCCATAAGCTCCAAGCTGCTCCGGCGACGAGCAGCGCGCAGCGCAGCGTCGGCAACGCATGGAAATTCAGACCCTCGCCTTTAGCGAGCCCGACGGTCAACGCCGAGAGTCCCACGAAAAGGTCGATGCCGGCGAGCGGCGTCAACGAGTAGCTCAGGGCGTAGGCGTGGCGCCGTATTCCGCGCGCGGGCAACGATGCGAGCGCCAGGCAGAGCGCAATGAAGCCGCCGAGGACGAGCGCCGTGCCGACGATCCACCCAACGATCAACGCCGTCGAGCCAGGTGAAGACATCGTGGACGTCTGGATAGTGCGTCAGCAGCCACCACGGCGCGTTATCCGCGAGAAGCCACGCTGGACCGTGCTCGAGAACCTGGTCCGCGAGCGCAGTGCGCAGATCTACGAACTATGGCATGACACTCCATTCGAAAGCGCCGATTGCAAGCCCGATCATTCCGAACACGATCAGCGCCGCATCCCACGCTTGCACCTCCGCTAGATCGATTTGCGCGATTTCGCGCGCAGGTGCGCGCGCTGCAAGCACGACGGCACCTTGCACGCCGCTGCAACGCGCGCACATGTGGCATTCGGAGGGTCCCGTCATCCGCCGGATGCGAACCATTGGCGCACAGTTCACCGGACGTGCGCGGACCCGCCCCGCGCTCGCCGACCACGTTCGAATCGACGCGGAAATGCAGCGGCGATATTCGGGCGAGGATCGCGAATACGCCATTGACCGGGGAGAGATGACGGCACCAGACGCGCTTGCCCTTTCCATAGACGAAACCGACCGCGACCGCGGCGAGCGTCGATCCGCCGAGCACGAGGAGCGTTGCCGTTGCGTACTGGTACACGCTCACGAACTGGCCGAAGACTGTGGTCAGCGCGAACGCAACGAACGGCCACCCGCCCCACCGCATCCAACGGGGTACGCCGAGACCGAGTCCGTGGCGGCTCGCGGCCTCGGTCAGTGTTCCTTCAGGACAGAACACGCCGCACCAGGTGCGGCCGAGCACGAACATCGACGCGATCATGAACGGCCACCACAGGCCCCAGAACAACCACTGCGCGGCCACAATGAGACTGTCGTACCAGTGTGCATCCTCGGGCGGAATCGGCAGGAAGGCCGGCACAACGACAAGAACTACGTACGCTGCGACAACGGACCACTGCACGGCCTGGACAGTGCGGGCCATGCATACGCATCCACTCGCCGAGCGCGGCAAGCCGCGATAGGTTCAAGGGCGTGGGGCCGTCGTCGCTACTTGGCGACGATCTGAACTTTACCGGTGTCGGGATGGAAGTCGTCAAAGAACGTGTACGTGCCAGGTTTTGAGTCCGTGATCACCACGTACGATTTCGCGCCGCCTGCGAGCACCTTCTCTATGTGCAACTCGGTGCTTTCGAACTCGATGGGGTCGCTACCCTCGTTCTCGATTTCGATCTTGAAGCGCGTGTTCGCCGGCACTTCGATTATCGGCGGTTCCAGGATACCGCCAAGTGCCTTGATCGAGAAAACCGGCATTGCTTCAACGGCTGTTGCGACCTCTTGGGGCAGGAATGCGGTGAGCACGA
>JBKPOL010000318.1:0-3529 GCA_046733075.1 Pseudomonadota bacterium
CGTCATCGGTCAACCCGCCCGGGTTCGCGACAGATGTCGCTCGAGCAGCGCAAGCGTGCCGTCGACAGTGATCGCCAATGCGCAGGCGGTGAGCGCTCCGGACCAGATTTTCGGCGCATGGTCGCCGGCGATCCCGTTGAAGATAAGCGTGCCGAGACCGCCCGCATTCACGTAAGCAGCGGCGACCGTCACGCTGATGACGGTGACGGCCGCGACCCGCAGTCCCGCGACGATGACCGGCGCCGCGAGCGGCAGCTCGACGCGCAGCAGGATGCGTCGTGCATCCATGCCCATCCCGCGCGCCGCGTCGACAACCTCCGGCGATACGCCGCGGATGCCGGTGGCGACGTTGCGAATGAGCACGACCAGCGAGAACGCAACCATCGCGATGATCGCGTTCGTGCGCCCCAGTCCCACGATGGGAATCAGCAGCGCGAGAAAGGCGAGTGTCGGTATCGTGTACAGCAGACCGGAGATCGTGATTGCAGCAGCGTAGATACGATCGCTGCGTGCGGCCGCGATGCCGACCGGAAGGGCGATTGCGAACGCAATGAGGAGCGCCGTAAGCGAAATGGCGACATGCTGTCCCAGGGCAACCGCGACCTGATCCCAGTTGCGCAGGAACCAGGTCATCCGGAAGTCGGGCTCGCCGCGAAGCGACCGGCGGCCACGCGATTCGCGATCGCGTCGATGTCCGGACCGAGGGGGCGGTCGGCGTCGAGAGCGGCGGCGCTCTCGCGCACGGCCATGTAAGCCGCACGGGCGCCGCGTCCCAGGCGATCCGGCGAAAGGCCGCGGAGATCGATTGCCTGCGCCGCGACGAGCATTTCCACGGCGATCAGGTAACGGACGCGCTCGAGCAACTCAGCAAGCTTCTCGACGGTACCGAGCGCCATCGTCGCATGGTCTTCCGCGCCCTCGGACACCGGGAAAAAATCGAGCGAGCCGGGATTGGCGCGAAGCCGGATCTCCGACCAGAGCGCCGTCAACGTCTTCTGGATCGTCGCGAATCCCGAATGCGCGGGACCGTGTCTTGTGAGTTGCAGCGGTAGATCGGTGAATGCCGGGGACATGAAGCGAATTACCCGCTGCGCGGCAAGGCTCGAAGCCTGCGCAAATGCAACGGCCGCAGTGTCGAATGCAAGCGCGAGCGCGGGGACGTGGAAGTTGCCGTTCGACAGCAAGACGTCGTCGCCCGTGACGACGAGCGGGCTCTCGGCCGCACTGTTCAACTCCACTTCGATCTGCTCGACCGCATCCGCGAGAGCCGCCTGCAGGGTCCCGTGGACCTGTGCGACGACGCGAAAGCTGAGCGGATCCTGCACCCGGCGAGCCGCGCCTTCTTCGAACAGCGCACTGCCGGCCAGCAGCGAACGCAACTGGCTCCCGCATTCGACCTGTCCTGCCGCGGGCCGCGCTGCGAGGACGCGCGCATCGAGCGGAGACAGGTTCGCGCGAAACGCCTCGAGCGATAGCGCGACCGCTGATCGCCACGCTACCGCAAGCGCGACCGCCTCGTCGATCACCAGCGCGCCACGGCCGACCGTCGCCGCATTCGCACTGATCAGCGCCAGCCCATCCTTCGGACCGAGCGCAACGGGCGCAAGCCCCGCGTGCCGCAGCGCATCGGCGCCCGACATCACGACGCCTTCGCATTCCGCTTCACCCTCGCCAACCAGCGGCAGCGCGAGATGCGAAAGCTGCGGTAGATCGGCAACGCCAATCGAGCCGTGTCGGGGGACGGCGGGATGGATCCGGTGGTTCAGGAGCGCCACGAGCCCGTCGAGGATCTCGGGTGAAACGCCCGAGCCGCCGGCCGCCATTCCGGCGACCCGCGCCAGCATCATGGCGCGCACCGAGCTACGGTCATAACGCTCGCCCGCGCCGACCGCACGTGCCCGGATGGCGCGGAGCTGGTAATCCGCGAGATCTGCTGCAAGCAGGCGTTGCCCGGTGTTCGCGCCGAGCGCGGAATTGACGCCGTAGATCGCGGTGTCGCCCTGCGCCAGACGCAGCACGACCGCGCGCGCGGCCGCGACCCGAGCGCGGACGTCCGCATGGAGCTCGACGCGATCGCCATTCCGCGCCACCGCGACGACGTCCGCGACGCGGATTCGCGCCGCGCCGACGCGCACCGACATCAGCGAACGATGCCCTTGGCCTTCAGAAAAGCGCGAGCCACGTCGCGCGGCTCCATCTTCTCGCCGTCGACCTTGTAATTCATCTCAGCCATGGTCGCCTCGTCGAGTGTCGCGCTGACACGATTCAGCACATCGGCCATCTTGGGATTGGCGGCGAGCGCTTCATTGCGGACGACGGGAACGACGTAGTAGGGCGGCCAGAGATTCTTGTCGTCCTTGAGGCGCGTGAGCTTCAGCGCGCTGATCATGCCGTCCGTGGAATACCCGTTCACCACGTCGATCTGCTTGTTCGCGATCGCCTGATACCGCAGTCCGATCGCCATCTGCACGTCTTCCTTGAACATGATGCCGTATTTCGCCTTCAAACCCGGCAATCCGTCTTCGCGGTCGCGGAACTCGGGGCCGGCACCAAGTTTCAGCTGGTTCGCCACCTTCGCGAGATCCGACAGGGTTTCGAGCTTGTACTGTGCGGCGGTTTCGGGCCGCACGACCATGTTGTACGTGTTGTTGACCGGCGCTTCGTTCAGCAGCGTCAGCCCCTTCGCCGCATATTCGGTGCGCACCTTCTCATACACGGCCTTGCGATCGCTCATCGCAGGCTGCTTCAAGACGGCGAGCAGCATCGTTCCCGTGTACTCCGGGTAGAAGTCGATCTGCTTCTCCTCGAGCGCTTTGTACGCGATGAGCGTGCCGCCGAGGTTGATCTTGCGATCGACCTTGATACCCGCGTCTTCCAGCGCCTGCGCATAAAGCTCCGCCAGGATGAATTGCTCGGTGAAGTTCTTCGAGCCGACGCGAACGGGCTGTTGCGCAGCGACGGAAAACGTGACGAGCGCGGTCGTCGCGAGCAAAACGAGTCGGGATAGGTGAAGCAACAGGGCGGGCATGGAAGACTCCTCGGATGTCGGTGAATCAATCAACCGGGTCGGTCCCGGTGTCCGCGACGTGCGGCCTCAACCCGGTGGATGGCGCCCGGTGGTGCGCCAATGCTTGCGCAAGAGCCGGTCAGGCTCCGGCCGGAGCGCGATTCTCCGGTCTCGCTCAGTCGAGGTCAATCGGCATGAATATTCGCGTCCCTCGCGAGCTTAGCCCAGCGCGCGGCTTCCACGCGTTGCATCGCCGCGAACTCGGTCGGCGAGTTGCCCACCGGCTCGGCGCCGAGTCCCGCGATCCGTTCGCGAACGTCCGGCTCCGCGAGCGCCTTCGCAATTTCAGCGTGCAGCCGTTCCACGATCGGTTGCGGCGTGCCTGCGGGCGCGACGAGGGCGTACCAGGACGTGACGTCGAATCCGATGAGTCCCTGCTCGGCGAGGGTCGGAAGGTCGGGCGCGTTCGCAATGCGCTTCGCGCTCGCGACGCCGAGCGCCACCACATTCCCGGCCTTGACG
>JBKPOL010000319.1:0-5533 GCA_046733075.1 Pseudomonadota bacterium
CGGCGTTCAACGTCTTTGCTCGACGAACCGCCAATCAGTCGAAAAAAACGCCGCGATGCTGGAAACACCGCGGCGTCATGCCGAAGATCGCAGGCGCCTCGAGGTCCCGCAACGGCACGCTCGACGCCCTCCGGGGACGACGGAGCTAGCCGTTCGCGACGTGAAGCGTCTTCGTCTTGTCGAAGAACTGCTCGTCCTCGGTCGATCCCTTCAGGGCGGTCGTCGACGACTGGGTGCCTTGCACCGTCTGGGTCACGGCATCGAAATAGCCCGTCCCGACTTCGCGCTGGTGCTTGACCGCCGTGAAGCCCTGCTCGACGGCCGCGAACTCCGCCTCCTGCAACTCGACGAATGCCGCCATGTTGTGGCGCGCATAGCCGTGCGCGAGGTGGAACATCGAGTAATTGAGACTGTGGAACCCGGCGAGCGTGATGAACTGGAACTTGTAGCCCATCGCTCCCAGTTCGCGCTGGAAGCGGGCGATCGTCGCGTCGTCGAGATTCTTCTTCCAGTTGAAGGACGGCGAGCAGTTGTAGGCGAGCATCTTGTCGGGAAACTTCGCGTGGATCGCGTCGGCGAATGCCTTCGCGAACGCGAGATCGGGCTTGCCCGTTTCGCACCAGATGAGGTCCGCGTAGCGCGCGTACGCGAGCCCGCGCGAGACCGCCTGGTCGAGACCGTTGCGCGTTTTGTAGAAGCCCTCGACCGTTCGCTCGCCCGTGCAGAACGGCCGGTCGTTGTCGTCGATGTCCGACGTGAGCAGGTCGGCGGCCTCGGCGTCAGTTCGCGCGAGGAGGATCGTCGGAACGCCAAGACAGTCGGCGGCGAGACGCGCGGCGACGAGCTTCTCCACGGCTTCCCGGGTCGGCACCAGCACCTTGCCGCCCATGTGGCCGCACTTCTTGACCGATGCGAGCTGATCCTCGAAATGAACGCCGGCCGCGCCGGCCTCGATCATCGCCTTCATCAGCTCGAACGCATTCAGGACGCCGCCGAAGCCCGCTTCGGCATCCGCGACGATGGGCGCGAAGTAGTCGATGTCGGACTTGCCTTCAGCGTGCGCGATCTGGTCTGCGCGCATGAACGTGTTATTGATCCGCCGCACGACCGTCGGGACCGAGTTGGCCGGGTACAGCGATTGATCCGGATACATCTCGCCGGCGACGTTCGCATCCGCGGCGACTTGCCACCCGGAAAGGTAAATCGCCTTGAGCCCGGCCTTCACCTGCTGCAGCGCCTGGTTGCCGGTCAACGCGCCGAGCGTGTTGACGAAAGGCTCATCGTTGATGAGCTTCCACAACCTCTCCGCACCGCGACGGGCGAGGGTGTGCTCGATGTGCAATGAGCCGCGCAAGCGGACGACATCCTCGGCGCTGTAACCGCGCTCGACGCCCTTCCACCGCGGGTTCTCCGCCCAGTCCTTCTTGAGCCGCGCCGCTTCCAGATCGTAGTTCATGCTGCCCCCATCGTTGCCATGCCGGCGCTTCCAGCACCAGCGGGTTGGTCGGTCTCGCGCGCGTTGCCGCGCGCGATTAATGCAGGGTGCCGATCAGCCATCAGGCCGCGCGGTCCTGTGACATTGACCGCCGAGGATCGCTCGCGCGGTTGTCGGGGCTTGGATGGGTGCCTTGCCCGGACGCGTCCGAGGCCCCTCTCGAGACCGCAATACGCAATGCTTACGTTAGCAAAGACAACTGGCGCCGGCAAGCACTTTCTCGCATTGCATGATCGATTTTTGTGAATGTAATCAAATGATAAGAAACGCCTCCCGCATCGTGGAAATTGATTCGAGCGTTTGTAGGCATTGTTCTGCTGCACTGCGTTCCCACGTCCGACGGCGGTGGCGGCCGTCCGATCGCCAATTGTGCCGCAAGACATTGAATTCAAGGGTACTGTGGGAACCCACCCGCCCATGGACGCATCGGACCATCAACGGCGCAGAAATGGAAATGCCTTCCGACCGCTATTGCTGTAAGCCGCAAAGGCGCGTAACGCCACAGCGCTGCTTTTCCGCAGGGAGCGTCATCCGCGCGATCCAGATACGCGGGAACGACGCGAGATGACTGGTGATCGGTCGCCTGCTCATTGCTCGCGCCGCAGCGCGCGCATCGCATTCGAGCAGCTCGGGATCGTGCCACAGCATGGCAGCGTCGCACTCGCACATCCGGGATGGGGACGCCGTCGCGGCCGTTGTGAACCCGTTTCACGATCGGCTAACCGTCTGCTTCCGCGTACTGAGTCACATCGGCCGAATCCGGGCGAGCGCAAGGAGCGCGGCATGCGCGCGGTAACTTGCGGTTCATGCGTTAAGCTAGCGACACGTCCCGCGCCGCTCCGCCGATGCGGCAGGCGCAACCATGGCGGCCAACGCGCACGAGCGATGAAACGCACCGACGTGGCGCCGTTATTGCGCGTGGCCAATCCGCACGAGCGATGAAGCTTACCGATCGCGGCGCCCTCATTGCACTCGCCATCCTGGCGGCGAGCGGCGCGCAGGCCGGCGACGAGCTCGCTCGCGAATGGGCGGCGAGCTGCCTGAGTTGTCATCAACCGGTACCGCAGCGCATTCCTTTGCTGCAGGGGCAGACGCGTGAAGCCCTCGTCTTCAAGCTGCGCGCGTTTCGCGACGGAGCGCTACCCGGCACCGTCATGCCGCAGCTTGCCAAGGGTTACAGCGACGAGCAGATCGAAGCGATTGCCGGCTGGTTCGCCGCCGCCTCTACAGGTTCGCGATAACGGACCTCGCTTGGTGCTGTCGCGCTGCTCCACCCTAGGGAATCCGCATCGCGCCGACATCCGAAAACGCGCGGGCCGCGCGGCGGCGCGTAGCGAGAATGATCGTCGCCGCTTCCTGAAAACGCTTTGCGCCCTTCCGCTTTGCGCGCTTCCGCTATCCGCGTTCCCCGGCTGCGCTTCGAGAATCTCGACGTCCGCCCGGCGCAGCATCGTCGTGATTGGAGGCGGCTTCGGCGGAGCAACGGCGGCGCGTTACGCGGCGATGTGGGGCGGCGACGCGGTCGACGTGACGCTGGTGGAGCGCGATGATGCGTTCGTATCCTGTCCGATGTCTAACCTCGTCGTGGGCGGCAGCCGTTCGATTGCAGACATCACCGTGCCCTACGCGTCGCTGGCGCGGTACGGCGTCAGAGTCGTCCACGACAACGCGACGGCCGTCGATCCCGACCGCCGGCGCGTGCGGCTCGCGCGCGGCACGGAACTGCCCTATGACCGGTTGATTCTGTCGCCGGGCATCGACTTCTTTTTCGATCGGATCAATGGACTCGACACCGACGCTGCCCGCGCAACCTTCCTGCACGCGTGGAAGGCCGGACCGCAGACCGTCGCGCTGCGCCGGCAGCTGGAAGCGATGCATGACGGCGGCGTGTTTGCGATCTCCATCCCGCGCGCGCCGTTCCGGTGTCCGCCTGCGCCTTACGAGCGTGCATGCCAGGCCGCGTGGTACTTCAAGCGCGCGAAGCCGCGCAGCAAGGTGCTGATCCTCGACGGCAACGAAGACGTGCAGTCGAAGAAGGCGCTCTTCACGCGCGCGTGGACCGAGGATTACGGCGGCATCGTCGAATATCGACCCGACTGCGTCCTCACTGACGTCGACCCGAGAACCCGCACCGCGCGCTTCGAAACGGCGGACGACGTGAAAGCCGACGTGCTGAATGTCATTCCGCCACACGGCGCGGGCCAGATTGCGCGAAGCGCCGGCGTCGTGACGGTGAACGACCAGTGGTGCGAAGTCGATTTCCTGACTTTCGAGTCGTCAAAGGTGCCGAACATCCACGTGCTCGGCGACGCGATTCAGGTCGCGCCCCTGATGCCCAAGTCGGGACACATGGCGAACCAGCACGGCAAGGTCGCGGCCGCGGCGGTACTCGCGCTGTTGACGGAGCAACCGGTGAACCGGTCGCCAGTTCTCAACAACACGTGCTACAGCTATTTCAACGATCGCGAGGCCGCGCACATCGCTTCGGTGCACCAATACGACGCGGCGCAGAAAACGTTCGTGACCGTTCCCGGTTCAGGGGGACTCACGTCAGCGAAAAGCGCGCTTGAAGGCGATTACGGAATTGCTTGGGCGCATTCGATCTGGGCCGACATCCTCGGCGCCCGGTCCGCTCACCAGCACGTGTAACCGCCATCGATCAGCACCACCGAGCCCGTCATCAGACTCGATGCGTCGGATGCGAGAAAGAGCACGAGCGAGGCCACTTCGTCGGGCTCGCCCATTCGCCCGAGTGGTGTGCCGCCGATCCACGCGGCGTACATCGCGGGATCCGATTCGACGAACTGGTTGAGCGGCGTGTTGATGTAGCCCGGCGCAACGGCGTTCACCCGCACACCCCGCCCGGCCCATTCGGCGGCGAGTGACTTCGTGAGCTGGTGCACAGCCGCTTTCGACGCGTTGTAATAACTCTGCCGCTGCGGCTTGTTCACGATGACGCCCGACATCGAGCCCACATTGACGATCGACCCCCGCCCCGCTTTCAGCATCCGCTTCCCGAATGCACGGCAACACCAGAAGACACCGTTCAGGTTCACGTCGAGCACGTTCAACCAGTGTTCGTCCTCGACATCCTCGCCGGCGGTGCCGCTGCGCGCGAGCCCGGCGTTGCAGATCAGGATATCGAGGCGACCAAGATTCGCCTCGAGATCCGCAGCCAGTTTCTCGACGTCCGCCGAAGCCGTCACATCGACGACGACCGCCTCGGCCATGTGTCCCTTAACGCGCAGAAACGCTAGCCCGCGCTCGGCGTGCGCCGGCTCGTTGTCCACGATGACGATATGCGCACCCGCTTCGGCCAGCGCATCCGCGCACGCGAGTCCAATGCCCTGACCTCCCCCGGTCACCACGGCCGTACGGCCCGCAAGATTGAAACGTTCGAGGTACATGAAGGCGACGTGCCGCTGAAAACAAAAGCCCCGACCTCGCAGCCGGGGCTTTCGACTCTGACGGTTGCTCGAACCTTTAGGCGGGCTCGGCTTCCTTCGCTTGCGGCTCCTCGAAGCCGAGCTTGATCTTGTCCTCGTCGCCCAAGTCGATCGAAACCTTGCCACCACCCACCAGACGACCGAAGAGCAGCTCGTCGGCAAGCGCCTTGCGGATCGTGTCCTGGATCAAGCGCGACATCGGTCGTGCACCCATCTGCGGATCGAAGCCCTTGCGTGCCAGGAACTCGCGGAGCTTCGCCGAGAACGTCGGATCGACCTTCTTCTCATGCAGCTGCGCCTCGAGCTCGAGCAGGAACTTGTCGACAACGCGCAGGATGATGTCGTGATCGAGGGAGCTGAACGAAATCGTCGCGTCGAGCCGGTTACGAAACTCCGGCGTGAACATGCGCTTGATCTCGGCCATCTCGTCGCCGGCCATCTTCTCGGTAGCGAAGCCCATCGTTTGTCGGGCGAGCTCGCCGGCTCCCGCGTTTGTCGTCATGATGATGATGACGTTGCGGAAATCGGCCTTGCGTCCGTTGTTGTCGGTCAGCGTCCCGTGGTCCATCACCTGCAGCAGGATGTTGAAGAT
>JBKPOL010000320.1:0-5141 GCA_046733075.1 Pseudomonadota bacterium
GTTATGCGATCAAGGTGTTGACGACGCCGCGCATTCCCAACAATGAAGGATCGGTGCGGCCCGTGCATGCGACCGCGCCCGCCGGTTGCATCCTCAACGCGGTGCCGCCATCGCCGACCGGGGGGTGCCACATCGTCGGACACTTCATCGTGCCGATGATTTTCGGCGCGCTCGCGGAAGCGATGCCCGATCGGGTGCAGGCCGACTCCGGCATGCTCAATCTCATCAACGTGCAGGGACGCACCAGCGACGGGCGCGGCGTGTCCAGCATTTTCTTCGCATCGGGCGGCTACGGCGCGCTCGCAGGCCTTGACGGTGCGCCGACGACGCCATCGCCGTCGAACATGACGGGCTCGTCCATCGAAGTGTGGGAGAACCTGACCGGCATGCGCATCGACTCCAAGGCGCTGCTGCCAGACAGCGGCGGCGCGGGCGAATATCGCGGCGGCCTCGGTCAGCGCATCGACCTCGTCAATGACAGCGGCAGCGACATGACGATCTCCTGTCTGGCCGGTCGCACCGAGTTCCCGCCCGCCGGCGTGCTCGGGGGCAAGCCGGGCTCGCGACGCGAGATTCGGATCAACGGCGAGCCCGTGCACCCGAAGGGGCGGTACGTGTTGAAGCCGGGCGATCGCGTGACGACGTTCGAGGCCGGCGGCGGCGGTTACGGCGATCCGGGCAAGCGTCGCAGCGAGTCGATCCGCGCGGATCTCGAGGCGGGATTCATCATGGCCGAGGCGGCGCTCAACGACTACGGGCTTTCCGAGAAGCAAACGTAGAGCCGTTCAGCGCACTAAGGCGCCTTTTCCGCACTTCACCCGCACCACGTTGCATTGTGTCCTTTAGCGCTGGCCGTCCGGTCACGCCCTCGCTTAATCTTGCGCTGCGAAGCATGCGAGACGAAGGCATCCCGATGAGCACCGACCCCACCAGCGCCGGCACCCCCGGCACGGCGAACCCCGCCGCCAGCGCGCCCGCAAACCCGCGTCTGAAACGCGACAGGCGCTCCGCGCGATCCGCAGCGGCGTCGTCGTCATGTGGTGGGGATTCTTCGATTGGCTTGCGGTCGTTTCATCAAGGTGCCCTACGAAAGTGTCGCCACCCCCTGATTCAAAAGGCTGACCATGCAGCCGCCGCGCGCGCCCACCGCCCTCGTTGTCGACGACGAGCGTCTCATGCGCGAACAACTGATCGGCGCATTGAAGGAAGCGTGGCCGGAGCTCGCGGTCGCAGGCGAGGCAAGCAACGGTCGCGAGGCGGTCGCTCTCGTGCACAGCCTGAACCCGACATCGTCTTTCTCGACATCAGCATGCCGGAGATGGATGGAATTCAAACGGCGCGCGCGGTGGCGGGCCGCGTGCACGTCGTCTTCGTCACGGCCTACGACCAATACGCCGTCAGCGCCTTCGAGCAGGGCGCGATCGACTATCTGCTGAAGCCCACGGAGCCCGAGCGATTGGCTATGACGTGCGAACGCTTGCGCGCACGCCTGACCCAGGCACCCGCACCGATGGACGATCTGCTTATCCAACTATCGCAGCGGCTCGGTGCCGATGGCGTGCCACCGCGCGAATACCTGCGCTGGGTACAGGCGAGCGTCGGCGCGAACCTGCGCCTGATACCGACCGGCGACATCCTGTTCTTCCGCGCAGAAGACAAATACACCCGCGTGCAGACACCGCGGTTCGAGGTCGCACCTTTAACCACCTTTTCAAGCAGATGTAAGCCCGTCCCGCCCGTACGCACGGTCGTCGCGTTTGACCCGCTGTATCGCACCGCCTGATGCGAGCATCGCCTTGACCATCCTCTTGGATGGTGCTAGGATGGTGCTTGGCTGGTTCGTGACTAGCCGCTACCCAGGCGACTCCCCAATGCCGGAAGTCAAACCGCGACTCATCGAAACGGAAAAGATCACGATCAATCTCGGACTGATCGATCTCGGTCAGATCGACCTGCTCGTTCAGGAAGGCTTCTACTCCAACCGTACCGACCTGATACGCACGGCGATCAGGAACCAGATCGCCGTGCACGCGGACGTGCTGCGTCAGACGGTCGCAAGACGAACGCTCGTGCTCGGCCTCCAGCATTTCTCGAAACGAGATCTCGAGGCCGTGCGGAAATCGGGAACGAAGCTGCGCATCCAGGTGCTTGGTCTCGTTCGCATCGCCGATGACGTCTCTGCTGCGCTCGCGCGAGAGACGATCGAATCGATTGCCGTGCTCGGTGCGTTGCATGCGAGCCCGGCAGTCAAGGCCGCGTTGGCCGATCGGCTTCACTGAAACAAGGAAACGGATGAACATCGATTTGAATCGCACGATGCAGGAAACGATGAGGCTGATGCGGGCCGGTGACTTGCATGCTGCTACGCGCGCCATCCAGCAAGGGCTCGCCGGCGCAGAGCCGGTACAGCCGGCAACGCAACGTGCTCGATCAGGCCCGCCCGGCGCATGCGTGGAAGGCGAGTATCGAGTCGTCTCCGATAGCGACGGCCGCAGGTTTGCGCCAGGCACGTCCGCTCCGCGGAACGCTGAGAGCGACCCGATCCGCTTTGCTCGCTCCGAAGAGCAGGACCTTTCGGCGTCGGAAGGGCAGGACTTGCCGACACTTGACCCGTACGATGTGCCGGCGTCCGAACCGCACGACTCGCCGATACCCGACGCCAACAACTGGCAACAAGGAGAGTTTCGCGACCATCGCTTTACTTGCGAGGCCGGCTCGATGCATTACAAGCTCTTCATCCCGGCCGGCGTGAGCGCGCGCGCGCCGCTGATCGTGATGCTCCACGGCTGCACGCAGTCGCCCGATGATTTCGCGCGGGGGACCCGGATGAATGCGCTCGCGCAGGAACACGGCTATGTCGTCGCCTATCCGGCCCAATCGAAGGGCAAGAACCCGAGCAAATGCTGGAACTGGTTCCGAAGCGGCGACCAGCAACGCGGCCAGGGGGAACCGGCGTTGCTCGCTGCGCTCACCCGGCATCTCGTCGAAGCGCACCGCCTCGACGAGCGCCGCGTCTATGTCGCGGGCCTGTCGGCGGGCGGTGCGATGGCCGCCGTGCTCGCGAACACTTATCCCGATGTTTATGCAGCGATCGGCGTTCACTCGGGATTGCCGTTTGGCGTTGCGCGGGACCTGCCTTCGGCTTTCGCTGCGATGAAACAAGGTGCGATGCCCGTCGCGACTGCCGCAACCACGCGAACCGACTCGGTACCTGCGATCGTCTTTCACGGCGATCGCGACACGACGGTAGACCCCTGCAACGGCGTCGCCGTCGTTGAGCAGTGCGTGGGAACCGCTGCCGCCGAAAACGCGGCTTTCGTCGGAACGCGTGCGACGGTCGAACGCGGCTCGGTGCCCGGCGGACGCAGCTACACGCGCACGATTTTCAGCAACCCCGAAGGGACGGTGGTCGCCGAACAATGGCTCGTGCACGGTGCGGGCCACGCATGGTTCGGTGGAGACGTCTCCGGCTCCTACACCGACCCCACCGGCCCGGATGCGTCCGAACAGATGCTGCGCTTCTTTTCGGCCTGCGCGCGCGCCGCGATCAACTGACGTCACGACCCGTCCGGGAGAAGGAGTGCTCTCCGACGTGTCGACGAAGATCGGCGCATTTCGCTCCACGCGTGATGCGTTTGGCTCGCCGGAAGTTGCAATGCTGCCGCCCTCGCCGCGCAAGGCGCGCGGGTGTCGCGGACACAACGACCCGCGCAGCGCGCAAAGCTTCTGCCAAACTGCGCTCCTGGCGTCGTGATCGTGATGTGGGTAATGGTGCCGCGCTCGCGGGACGCACGCGAGGCTAACTCCGGAAGGACAGAGTCATGAAGATCGCCCAGATACGAACGACGCCGGTCCTCGCGCCGCTTCCGCGTCCGCTGGAAACCGCCTCCGGCACGATCGACCAATTCCCCCTCGTCCTGATCGACGTCGTGACGGATACCGGCGTCGAGGGTCGCGCGTACGCGCAGGTCTATCTGCGCGAACTGCTGCCGGCACTCGATCGAACGGTGACCGGCCTCGCGGCATTGATCAAGGGGATGCCGCTCCTCCCGCGCGACTTGCACGCATTTCTCGTGCGTCGCTTGCGGCTCTTCGGCGTGAAGAACCTCGTAGGAACCGCGCTTGGCGGTCTGGACATGGCTTTGTGGGACACGTGGGCGCGCGCCCGGGGAGAACCGCTCGCTCGCGCGCTCGGCGCGCAGCCGCGACCGATCAAGGCCTACAACAGCATCGGGCTCTGCAATGCCCGCTCGGCGGCGGCGGCCGGCGAGGAAACGCGCGCTGCCGGTTATGCGGGCCTGAAGATCAAGCTTGGGTTGCCGACACTCGCGGAAGATCTCGCGGCGGTGCGCGCGGCGCGCAAGGCGCTCGGCGACAAGATCGCGCTGATGGTCGACTACAACCAGTCGCTCGACATCGTCGAAGCGCTCGCGCGTTGCAGGGCGCTCGATGGTGAAGGTCTGGAGTGGATCGAGGAGCCGGTGCTGGCGGACAACCTCGAAGGGTCGGCGCGCATCGCCGACGCAATAGCCACACCGATCCAGATCGGCGAGAACTTCAACGGACCCCTGGAGATGCGCGCCGCCATCGCCGCACGCGCGTGCGACCTCGTCATGCCCGACGCGCAGTTCATCCATGGCGTGACGGGATGGCTCGAGGCCGCTGCGCTTGCTAGGAGCGCAGGGCTGCTTATGTCAGCGCACACGTTCATCGAGGCGAGCGCACACCTGTTATGCGCCACGCCGACGGCGCATTGGCTCGAGGTACTGGACGCCGCGGGGGGTGTGCGTCGCGCGCCGCTCAAGTTGACGAACGGCTGCGTGGCACCCTTCGACGCGCCCGGAATGGGCATGGAGTGGAATCAGGAAGCGGTTGAGCGGCACAGCATTTGATGCAACAAGCGGCTATTGCATGTGCTGAGATCCATCGTAAGCCCTCGGGAACGCTATCCGAATGGTCGTGCCTTCATCGGGCTTCGATTCCATCTCCATGGTGGCGTCCAGCAACTCGCAAAGGCGCTTGACGATGGATAACCCGATGCCTTCACCGCGCTCCTGATGTACCGGGCGGTCGTCGGTAGCCACAGAGGACCTGTCTCTTATACACATCTCCGAGCCCACGAGACTGTGGTCCGGATCTCG
>JBKPOL010000321.1:0-5868 GCA_046733075.1 Pseudomonadota bacterium
GCCGCTCGTCGATCCCCTCGTAACGGCCCGCAAGCAGAATGAACCCGGGCGCGCGCGCAAGATCGATGACGCGTGCATGCGCAAGCGGCGCGCCCGCCGGCGACAGGTAGATCGTCTTGGGTGCCGTGACGCCCCCACGCGCCTGCTCGCGTCGCGCCGCAGCGAGCGCATCACGCAATGGACCGCACATCAGCACCATGCCCGGCCCACCCCCGTATGGCCGATCGTCGATCGTGCGATACGCGTCGCTCGCAAAGTCACGCGGGTTGTGGACGCCGAGTTGCCAGAGTCCGCGTTCGCGCGCGCGGCCTGTGACGCCGAACGCCGCGGCATGCATCACCATTTCGGGAAATAGCGTAACGACGTCGATTCGCATGCTCGGCCAATCCGCTCGATTTCCTTCCGCGGCGTCAGTAATCCTCTGCCCAGTCCACCTCGATGCGCCGCGCGTGGACGTCGACGCGATCGACATACTGCGCAACCCACGGGATCAACCGTTCCGCGCCCTCGGCCGCGACCCGAAGGATCGGATGCGCGCCGCTGTCCACGAAATCGACGACGAGACCGAGCACACGACCGTCGCGATTCATCACGGACATCCCGATGAGGTCCGCGCGGTAGTACTCGTCGACGTCCGGCGCCGGCAGGCATTCGCGCGGCACGCCGACATGCGCGCCGCGCAGCGCGCCAGCCGCCTCGCGCGTTACGACGCCCTCGATCTCCGCGACGATCGTTCCCGAGTGCAACCTGCAACCGACGACCCGGTGCGGCGACCAATCATCGGCATCGCGTCGACGCAGCCACCATTGCGGCAAGTCGAGCAGCGTTGCCGGATCGGCGCACAGCGGTTGCACCCTGATCGAACCCCGCACGCCGTGCGGCGCCGCCACGCGGCCCAACACGACGAGCGCCGACTGCTCGCCCGCGGTCAGGCCGGCTGCGCTGCCGGTGGGGGCCCAGCCGGGGAAGCGGCGGGTAGCGACGGCTCGGTGGCCGGTGCAGCCTTCGCGGCACCCCCGGCGGGTTCATTCGCCGCAGCGGCGGCGCGCGCGACCAGCATGCTCACCGTATCCGACATCCTCGCGCCGTGCCCCTGCCAGTAGGCGACGCGCTCGTGGACGATCCGCAATCCTTCCTCGTTCGGGGCGGCGACCGGGTTATAGAACCCTACCCGCTCGATAAAGCGGCCATCACGGCGACTGCGGGAGTCGGTGACGACCACGTTATAGAACGGCCGCTTCTTGGCGCCACCGCGAGCCAGTCTGATCACTACCATGTCGTTTGTCCGATGCGGCCGACAACGTCCCGGGAAGGCGCGCGGACCGCGAAAAAAATGAAAGCCTTCGATTATAAGCCCTCGGCACGCCTCGGGCAAATCAGCGGCCGGGCAGCAGATGGCGGAGCCCGCGCATCATTTTCTGCGGTCCCTTTGCCACCATCTTCATCATCTTCTGCGTCTGCTCGAACTGATTCAGCAGCTGGTTCACTTCCTGCACGGTGACCCCGGCGCCGGCCGCTATCCGACGCTTTCGG
Source organism: Pseudomonadota bacterium (assembly GCA_046733075.1). Lineage (GTDB taxonomy): Bacteria > Pseudomonadota > Gammaproteobacteria > Burkholderiales > Casimicrobiaceae > VBCG01. The sequence goes on from JBKPOL010000321.1 coordinate 1,534, forward strand.
GATGCCTTCAGAAGCTCCGGCTTGGTTCGTTCCTGGGGCGTCATCGAGTTGATGATCCCTTCGAGCCGGGCGACGCGCTTGTCGTCGATCGTCGCACCCTGCGCTGCGCGGGCGATCTCGGCCGGCAGCTTGTCGACGAGGGCGGCCAAGCCGCCCATCTTGCGCATCTGCTCCATCTGAGACTTGAAGTCGTCGAGATCGAACCCCTTGCCGCTCTTGACCTTCTTCGCGAGCTTTTTCGCGCGTTCGACGTCAACGGTTTTGTGCGCACCCTCGATCAGCGAAAGCACGTCCCCCATGCCGAGGATGCGGGACGCCATTCGCTCGGGGTGAAACACTTCGAGCCCGTCGATCTTCTCGGAGACGCCGGCGAACTTGATCGGCGCGCCGGTGACATGACGCACGGAAAGCGCCGCGCCACCGCGCGAGTCGCCGTCGAGCTTGGTCAGCACGACGCCCGTCAACGGCAATGCATCGCGAAACGCGCGCGCCGTGTTGACGGCATCCTGACCTTGCATCGCATCGACGATGAAGAGCGTCTCGATCGGTCGTACGGCCGCATGAAGCGCGGCGATCTCGCGCATCATCGCCTCGTCGATCGACAGTCGTCCGGCCGTGTCCACGATCAGCACGTCGTGATAATGACGACGCGCCCAGTCAAGCGACCCGTTGGCGATGGCAACCGGTTGCTGGTCGGTGCTCGAGGGATAGAAGTCGACGTCGACCTGGCGCGCGAGCGTCGCGAGTTGCTCGATCGCCGCCGGCCGGTAGACGTCCGTCGAAACGAGCAACACCTTCTTCTTCTGCGACGCGATGAGCCGCGCAAGCTTGGCGGCCGTCGTCGTCTTGCCGGAGCCCTGCAGACCGGCGAGCAGAAGCACCGCCGGCGGCTGCGTCGCGAGGTTGAGCGGCTCGGCGGCGCCGCCCATCAACGCCGTCAATTCGCGGGCGACGACGCCGATCAGCGCCTGTCCCGGCGTCAACGACCCGACGACCTCGGCGCCGATCGCCTTGTCCCGAAGATCGTTGATGAACGTCCTGACGACGGGAAGCGCGACGTCGGCCTCGAGCAGCGCGAGTCGTACCTCGCGAAGCGCGTCCTGGATGTTCGCTTCGGTAAGACGCGCCTCGCCGCGCAGCGTCTTCACGACCCGCGACAGACGTTCGGTCAGTGTTTCGAGCATCGGTAAGGGTGGCCGGCGCGCGGGAAGTGTAGATGGCGCCGTGCGGTAAACTGGATCGTGACCATTTTACTTCACGTGCTGGTCGCTGCGCTGTACGCGTCCGCCACGTGGGCGCGCTGGTCTTCGAGCAATGCACGCGTCGTCACAACGCTCGGGCCGGCAGCGCAACTGCTGCTCGCGCTTGCGCTCGCGCTGCACGCATTCGTCATCGTTCGCGCGATCGTGCGAGACGATGGCCTAGATCTTTCGTTCGTGAATGCGCTATCGCTCGTCGCGGGGCTCGCGGCGCTTGCCGCGTGGCTGACCGGCGTCCTGCGCACGCTGCCCGGTGTCGGCGTCGTCATCCTGCCCGTCGCGGCGTTCTGCGTGTTGCTCTCGGCGCTGGCCGCGGCACCGCACCGCGTGTCCTTCGCCGGCGAGCCGTGGGCCGCCGCGCACATCGCGGTCGCATTGTGCGCCTATGCGCTGTTCGTCGTCGTCGCGATGCAGGCGCTCGTGATGACGGGACTCGAAAAGCGGCTGCACCGCGGCCAGCCGGCGATGGCGGCACCCGCCGGCGCGCCGCTTCTCACGCTCGAGCGATACATGTTCCGGTTGATCGCCGTCGGATTCGTGCTGCTGACGCTGACGCTTGCAAGCGGCATTCTCTTTTCCGAGCAATTGTTCGGGAAAGCGGTGACGCTTACCCACAAGAACGTCTTCTCGGTGGCCGGCTGGCTCACATTCGCGATCCTGCTCTTCGGTCGTTGGCGTTATGGGTGGCGGGGACGCACGGCGCTAAAATGGATTCTCGGCGGAACGTTGCTGCTTGTTCTCGGCTATCTCGGCAGCAAATTCGTCCTCGAAGTGATTCTCCGGCGATGACCGTTTGGACGAAATCCCCCTAAGCACCCTTGCGCTGGCGCTGATCGTCCTGCTCGTGACCTCGGGTTTCTTCTCCGTTGCCGAGACGGCGATGATGGCGGCCAATCGCTATCGACTGAAGCACCAGGCGCAACGCGGCGCGCGCGGTGCGCGCCTCGCGCTCGCCCTCCTTGCGCAAACCGATCGCCTGCTCGGCGTGATCCTGCTCGGCAACAACCTGATCAATGCGGCCGCGGCCACCCTCGTCAGCATCATTGTCGTGCGTCTCTTCGGCCAGGGAGAATGGCCGCTCGCGATCGGCACCGTCGCCGTCACGTTCCTGATCCTCGTGTTCTCGGAGATCACGCCGAAGGTCGTCGGCGCAGCGTACGCGGATCGACTCGCACCGCTCGTGAGCTTCGTGCTGGCGCCGCTCCTGCGATCGCTACGGCCGATCGTATGGTTCGTCAACCTGTTCGTGCAGGCGCTGCTGCGGCTGGCGCGCTTTCGTCCCTCGCCACAGCCAAGCACGACGCTGTCGCAGGAGGAATTGCGCTCGCTTGTGCTCGAGGGCGCGCAATACTTCCGCGGCAAGCACAAGACGATGCTTGCGAACCTGATGGATCTCGAGGCGATCAGCGTCGACGACGTCATGACACCGCGGAGCCAGATTCACGCGCTCGACCTCACCGAGAAGGCGTCGCTGCTGCGCCAGCAACTCGCCACGTCGTATCACACGCGCCTTCCCGTATACGAAGGCTCGCTGGACAACATCGTGGGCATCCTCGCCGTCAAAAGCATCCTCCACGCAATGCAGCAGGCCGAGCTCGACGTCGAGAAGATCCGCTCGCTGCTGCGACCCCCGTACTTCATTCCGGTCGGGACACCGCTTCTGACGCAGCTGCAACAGTTTCAGGCCGACCGGCAGCGCCTCGGACTCGTCGTCGACGAATACGGCGAGCTCCAGGGACTGGTGACGATCGAGGACATCATCGAGGAGATCATCGGCGAGTTCACGACACAGGCGCCCGGGGGGGCGGAAAGCTTCCGCCGCGAGCCGGACGGCAGCATCGTCGTCGATGGGATGGCCCCGTTGCGCACGCTCAACCGGCGGCTCGGCACCAAATTCGGGCTGGATGGCCCGAAGACGCTGAACGGCCTGATCGTCGAGCATCTTGGCGAGATCCCGGACGCCGGGGTGAGCTTCCAGGTGGACGGCCAGGCGGTGGAGATCGTCCAGACCCAGGACCGTGCCGTGAAGGTGGTTCGTCTCCTTCCCCCAGTCGGGCGCGACGCAGCGCCTTTACAAAGCCAGGTGGAGCGGGCATCATCCTGACAGCAAGTTTTATGCGAATGGAATATGCGCCGGGCGCAGCGGTTGGGCGCCCTCGCGAACGTCGGTCGTCGGGAGGGAAAGCTCGCGGGGCGAGGCCTGCGCGAGCTGTGAAGATTCACTCGGACCTCCTTCGGCACAACGTTTGCTTTCCGTGACGCTCTGACCTTGGATCCCGCGGATGACCGCCTTTCGGCAGGTCGTCCGTCGCAAAAACGCCACAGAAACCAGATTGATGGCCACCCACGCCGCCACCCGCAACATCAGCGGACTCGCCCGGGCGCTCGCGCAACACGGCGTGATGTCCGAGGCCGAAGCCGAGGCGCTTCAGGTCCAGTCGCAGTCCGCCGGCATTCCGTTCGTCGAGCAAGTGTTGTCGGGCAAGCGCCTGTCGGCCCACCAGCTCGCCGTGTTCGCCTCGCGGGCATTCGGCGTACCGTTGCTCGATCTGTCGGCGTTCGACGCCGACCAGATCAACAAGGAATACTTCGACACGCGGATCGCGCAAACGCGGCGCGTTCTGCCGCTGCACAAGCGCGGCAACCGGCTCTACGTCGCAACGTCGGATCCGGCGAACCTGCAGGCGCTGGACGAGGTGCGCTTCAAGACGAACCTCGTTGTCGAACCCGTCGTCGTCGAGGACGACAAGCTCGCGGCCGCCATCGTCAAGCTGATCGAGGCGAGCGGCACCACCCTGAAGGAGATGGCTGCCCTCGAGGACATCGAGGTAACGCTCGAGGCTGGGTCGATCCAGCCCGCGACGGCGGACGAGGACAGCGAGGTCGAGGACGCACCCGTCGTCCGCTATATCCAGAAGGTCCTGATCGATGCGATCAGCTCGGGCGCCTCGGACATCCACTTCGAGCCGTACGAGCGCTATTACCGGATCCGCTATCGCCTGGACGGCATCCTCATGGAGGTCGCCCAGCCGCCGCTCGCCATCAAGGACAAGGTCGCTTCTCGGATCAAGGTCAT
>JBKPOL010000322.1:0-3455 GCA_046733075.1 Pseudomonadota bacterium
TTGCTGTATCGCGTGACGGTCCTGAAGTGACTGAAATGCGCGTCCTTGCCGGGTGCGAGGCTTTCGATGAGGTCGCCACCGGGCGATTCCAGCAGGAGCCACGGCGCATTGCAGCCGAGTTGCTTCGTCTTTTCGACGACCTTGTCGAACTTGAGCGCGGTGTCGTGCGTGATCGTGCCCTGCAGCGCGATCACGCAGGATTGCGCATCCGAGTGCACGACGACGAACCGTCCGGCGTCGCAGGGAAACACATCCTCTTTCGCTGGCGCTAGCGCTGTGAGGCGCTCCCGGGCGCGCTGCCTGATCGTTGCAGATGCGGTGTCGGCTGCCCGATTGGCGATCGCGGCCACATACCACTTGCGAGCTTGATCGAAGTCGGTTGGAAAGCCGGTCCCGCTTTCGTACAGCGCCGCAACGTTGTACTGCGCCTCCTGGTCGCCTTGCTCAGCGGCTTTGAGGTACCAGCGAGCAGCTTCTGCAAAGTCCTGTCCTACGCCGAGCCCTTTCTGGTACAGGACGCCAAGGTTGAACTGGGCACTGCGGTGCACCTGTTCAGCGAGCGGCCACCAGAGCGTCAGCGCGGCGGCGTATTCGCCGCAGTCGTAAGCAGCCACGCCGTCCTCGTACGGACCGGCGACTGCCTGCGCGGCGACGAGCGCCAGGCACAAGACGAGGCGGCGAACGAGCTTCATCGTGCGGGGGGAGGGCGCACAGCCATTGGATCACAGGTTCATCTTTCGTACCAAGAGTCGCCGCAGGAGACGCGAAGGTCATCGGGTATCATCGCCCGTTCGATGAATGCGCTCGGCGAACCCATTGCCGCCAGGCAGGATTCGCGCACACAGCCTGCACGGCTGCGCGAAATCCCCTACAACTACACGTCGTTCTCCGATCGCGAGATCGTGATCCGGCTGCTCGGCGCGCCGATGTGGGCGCTCCTCGAGGAGCTTCGGGTCGAGCGTCGCACCGGACGCTCCGCGCGGATGCTGTTCGAGGTGCTGGGCGACATCTGGGTCGTCGAGCGCAATCCTTACCTGCAGGACGACCTGCTCGACAATCCCCGTCGGCGTCGTCTGCTCGTCGATGCGCTCAATCACCGCCTGAACGAGATCGGCAAGCGGCGCGCGACGAACGCCGCGATCGACCTCGCGCGCGATGAGAAGGTCCGCACGCTGCTCGATGCCGCACAGAGCGCAGTCGACCGGTTCGCGAAATGGTTTCCGGAAACCGCCGCCCTTCGCAAGCGCGTGCAGCGGACGCTACGCCGCTATACGCGCAAGGACAACATCACGTTCGATGGACTCCAGCGCGTGTCCCACGTCACCGACGCGACGGATTGGCGCGTCGAGTATCCGTTCGTCGTGCTGCATCCCGACACCGAGGAAGAAGTGCGCGGCCTCGTCGCCGGTTGCATTGAGCTCGGCCTCACCATCATTCCGCGCGGAGGCGGTACCGGGTATACAGGGGGCGCGATTCCGCTCGACGCGCGCTCCGCCGTGATCAACACCGAGAAGCTCGAGCGGCTCTCGGGCGTCGAGCGCGTCGTCCTGCCGGGGCACACGGAAGCAACGCCGACGATTGATTGCGGCGCGGGCGTGGTGACGAAGCGTGCGATGGATGTCGCTGACGCCAACGGTCTCGTGTTCGCATGCGATCCCACGTCGGCCGACGCGTCCTGCATCGGCGGCAACGTCGCCGTCAATGCGGGCGGCAAGAAGGCGGTGCTGTGGGGGACCGCGCTCGACAATCTCGTGTCTTGGCGGATGGTGACGCCCGATGCGCAATGGCTGCAAGTGACGCGCGTCGATCACAACCTCGGCAAGATCCACGACGCCGGACAGGCTACGTTCGATCTCGCGTGGCTTGCGGACGACGGCAAGACGGTCGCGCGCACGGAAACGCTGCGAATCGGCGGCGAGCAGTTTCGCAAGGCCGGACTCGGGAAGGACGTCACCGACAAGTTCCTCGCCGGCCTGCCCGGCGTGCAGAAGGAAGGCTGCGACGGCATCGTCGTTTCCGCGCGTTTCGTCCTGCACCGCATGCCGCCTGCGATCCGCACCGTGTGCCTCGAGTTCTTCGGGCAAGCTCGCGAATCGACGCCGGCGATCGTCGAGATCAAGCGTCATCTCGATGCGACTGCAGAGGTTGCGGGATCGGAGCGAGTGCAGCTCGCCGGCCTCGAGCATCTCGACTGGCGCTACGTCAAGGCGGTCGGCTATACGACGAAGGCGAAGCGCCACGGCTGTCCGCGAATGGTGCTGCTCGGCGACATCGTCGGCGAGAGTGAGAACGCCGTTGCGAAAGTTGCGTCGGACGTGATCCGGATCGCGAATGCGCGCGGGGGCGAAGGCTTCGTCGCCGTTTCGCCCGAAGCGCGCAAGAAGTTCTGGCTCGACCGCTCACGCACGGCCGCCATCGCGAAGCACACGAACGCGTTCAAGATCAACGAGGACGTCGTGATACCCCTCGCGCGGCTCGGCGATTACACGGATGGCGTCGAGCGGCTGAACATCGAGATGTCGATCCGCAACAAGCTTCGCCTCGCTGATCGCCTGCAGGACTTCTTCGCCGAACCCGACGCCGAGCATCTCTGGCGTCCCGGGAGCGAGGCCCGCCCGAGCGATGAGGAGCTCGTTTCGGCGCTCGACGAGGCGCGCGCACTGGTCGCCGGCGTTCGCGCGCACTGGCAACACCTCTTCGATCACCTCGATGCGACGTTCGGCGATGTGCAGAGCCACGCGATCGTCGTGTCGTGGAAGAAGGAGATGCTGGCGCCGCTCGAGGCGATCTTTGCCGGCCGCACGTTCGAGCCCGTGCTCGCGCGCTGCAGGCAGATCCATCGCGAGGTACTGCGAAGCCGCGTGTTCATTGCGTTGCATATGCACGCGGGCGACGGCAACGTGCACACGAACATTCCGGTCAACTCCGATGACTACGAGATGCTCCGTGAAGCGAACGCGGCGGTCGTGCGCATCATGGCGCTCGCGCGTGCGCTCGACGGCGTCATATCGGGCGAGCATGGCATTGGCATCACGAAGCTCGAGTTCCTGAACGACGCGGAGCTCGCGCCGTTCGAGGCATACAAGCGGCGCGTCGATCCCGAGGGGCGCTTCAACCGCGGCAAGCTGATGCGCGATCGCGCGCTGCCGGCCGATCTTACGAACGCATACACGCCGTCGTTCTCGCTGATCGGGCATGAGAGCCTGATCCTCGAGCAGAGCGCAATCGGCGAGATTACGACCGCGATCAAGGATTGCCTGCGTTGCGGAAAGTGCAAGGCTCCATGCGCGACCCATTCGCCGCGCGCGAACCTCCTCTACAGTCCGCGCAACAAGATACTGGCAACGTCGCTCCTGACGGAAGCTTTCCTCTACGAGGAGCAGACGCGCCGCGGCGTGTCGCTGCGGCACTTCGACGAGTTCGGGGACGTCGCCGATCATTGCACCGTCTGTCAC
>JBKPOL010000323.1:0-10848 GCA_046733075.1 Pseudomonadota bacterium
GCGGCTCTTCGAGGTGTACACCGAAGGCAACTTCATCGAAGCTACCCCCGACACGTGCTACTTCCAGATCGGCGAGTCGAAGTACGGGAAGCCGGTGATAGACCGCGTCGTGCATCGCGGCACGTCGCTGCTCGACGCGACGAAGTGCACGATCGTCTCGTTCGATTCGACGATGCGATCCAACATTTCCGTAGGGTTGCCGATCGACCTCCTCGTCTACGAGACGGGCAGCCTGAAGGTCTCGCTGCAGCGCCGGATCCAGGAGTACGACCCGTACTTCCAGATGGTCCACCATCAGTGGGGCGAAGGCCTGCGGCGGGTGTTTGCCCAGTTGCCCGACCCGGACTGGCTTTGACCCGCCGTGGTCTTGCGTTCGCCGTACGCATTCGTTGCGCGTCAGGATCGGCACTGCTCGGTCGTCATCCGGTGGGCGCGGGTGATGGAGACGCGAGCGTGACAGGCTAGCGCGGGATGTCGATTCGCATCGCGCTCGAACACCGGACGAGCTATCGCTACGATCGGCTGGTCAATCTGTCGCCGCATGAAATTCGCTTGCGGCCGGCTCCGCACTGTCGCACGCCGATCCCTGCATACTCCCTGCGAATCGAACCTTCGAACCACTTTCTCAACTGGCAGCAGGATCCGTACGGGAACTGGATTGCGCGAGTCGTCTTTCCCGAGCCGACCAATCGTTTCGAGGTCACCGTCGACGTCAGGGCCGACCTCACGATCATCAATCCGTTCGACTTCTTCGTCGAGCCATACGCCGAAACGTTCCCATTCGCGTACTCGCCTGCGCTCGCGCGCGACCTGACGCCATTTCTCGAAGCAGCCGCGCCCGGAGCGTTGCTCGGCCGGTGGATCGAGCGGTTCCGCGGCAGCGTTCGCCCAGGGACGTCGACCGCGAACCTGCTGGTCGACGTCAATCAGAGACTGAAGGACGACATCGGCTACCTTGTGCGGATGGAACCGGGCGTCCAGACGCCCGAGGAAACGCTCGAAAAGGCGAGCGGGTCCTGCCGCGATTCCGGATGGCTGCTCGTGCAGATACTCCGGCATCTCGGCATTGCTGCGCGCTTTGCGTCGGGTTATCTCGTGCAGCTCGTCGCCGATGTAAAACCCCTCGACGGGCCGGCCGGCGCCGACCGCGACTTCACCGATCTGCATGCGTGGGCCGAAGCGTACATACCTGGCGCAGGATGGATCGGTCTGGATCCGACGTCCGGCCTGCTCGCCGGCGAAGGCCACATTCCGCTCGCGTGCACGGCCACGCCCGGGAGTGCGGCGCCGATCACCGGCATGGCGGACGTCGCGAACGTCGAGTTCGAGTTCGCGATGCACGTCACGCGCGTTCACGAAGATCCGCGCGTCACCCGACCGTACAGCGATGCGCAGTGGGCGGCCATTGAAGCGCTGGGTCGGCGAGTCGATGCGGAGCTCGAAGCGGGCGACGTGCGGCTCACACAGGGTGGGGAGCCGACGTTCATCTCCGTCGATCATCCCGACGATCCCGAGTGGAATTTCACCGCGATGTCTGCGGCGAAGCGCACATTTGCGGAGACGCTGGTGCGCCGTCTGAAGGCGCGCTTTGCGCCCGGCAGCCTGCTCCATTTCGGCCAGGGCAAGTGGTACCCCGGAGAGCCACTGCCGCGCTGGGCGCTCGGCGTGTTCTGGCGCGAGGACGGCGAGCCGCTATGGCATGACGACTCGCTCATCCCAAGCAAGGATGACGGGGGCAGCGCAACGATCGACTCGGCGCGGCGGTTCATCGCGGATCTCTCGGAGCGCCTTGATCTCCCGGCGGGCTACGTGTTGACCGCGTACGAGGATGTCTCTCGCGTGCTACTCGACGAAAGCGCGCTCCCCGCAAACGTCGATCCGTTCGCCTTCGATCTCACGCAAGTCGGTGATCGCGCGCGCGTCGCCCGTCTGCTCCGCGCGGGTCTCGACCAACCTGCCGGCTTCGTGCTGCCGCTTCGCGCGGTGCACCATGAGGGCGCGGCCGAGGTGTCCTGGGAAACCAGTCCCTGGCCGCTGCGGCGCGAACGGCTTTATGCCATCGGCGGCGATTCGCCCCTCGGCTTTCGTCTGCCGCTCGCCTCGCTGCCCGACGTCCTTCCCGACGAAGTCGAGCACGACGCCGAACCCGATCCGTTTGCGACGCGCGCGCAATTGCGCATGCGCGGCGAGATGAAGTCGCGGCGAGGACGCGCGCGAGGCGACAAGCCACGGGAAGTCATCAAGACGGCGCTCGTCGTGCAAGTGCGTGGCGGGCACTTGCGCGTATTCGTCCCACCGGTGCGCACCATCGGTCCCTACGCGGCCCTCATCGCGGCGATCGAGGACAGCGCGCGGGGGTGTGACACGCAGCTTTTCGTCGAGGGCTATGCGCCGCCGCGCGACCCGCGCGTTCACGCACTCTTCGTCACGCCGGATCCCGGCGTCATCGAGGTCAACGTTCATCCGTCGTCATCGTGGCGCGAGCTGATCAATACGACGGAAGTGCTCTACGAAGAAGCACGCCAGTCTCGCCTCGCCACCGAGAAGTTCATGCTCGATGGGCGACACGCGGGCACGGGCGGCGGGAATCACGTGACGCTCGGTGGCGCAACACCCGCCGACAGTCCGCTGCTGCGGCGACCGGATCTCCTGCAAAGCCTGATCGTCTATTGGCAGAACCACCCGGCACTGTCGTATCTGTTCTCCGGTCTGTTCGTCGGGCCGACCAGCCAGGCGCCGCGCGTCGACGAGGCGCGGGACGATCGCCTCTATGAGCTCGCCATTGCGTTCCAGCAGCTCGATCGCGTTGCGCCGGCCGGCAAGGAATCGAGCCAGCCGTGGCTCGTCGATCGACTGCTTCGGCACCTGCTCACGGACCTCACGGGCAACACGCATCGTGCGGAATTCTCGATCGACAAGCTGTATTCGCCCGATACGCCGACAGGTCGCCTTGGACTGCTGGAGTTCCGCGCGTTCGAGATGCCACCGCACTACCGAATGGCGGCCGTGCAGATGCTGTTGCTCCGTGCGCTCGTCGCGCGCTTCTGGCGCACGCCGTATCGCGGACAGCTCGTGAGTTGGGGCACGGCGCTGCACGATCGGTGGCTGCTGCCCCATTTCGTCGTCGCGGACCTGCGCGATGTCGTGAACGAGCTGCGGCGCGACAATTACGAATTCGCGGTCGAATGGTTCGATCCATTCGTCGAGTTTCGCTTTCCGCAGTTCGGGAACGTTACATACGACGGGATCACGGTTGAACTTCGACAGGCCATCGAGCCATGGCATGTGCTGGGCGAGGAAATCGGCACGGCAGGCACGTCGCGCTATGTCGATTCATCGGTGGAACGTCTGCAGGTCAAGGTGAACGGCATGGTCGGCAACCGGCATGCGGTCATCTGCAACGAGCGCGCATTGCCGCTCGCGCCCACGGGCATTCCCGGCGAATACGTCGCGGGCGTCCGCTTTCGCGCCTGGAGTCCCCCGTCGGCGCTGCATCCGACCATAAAGGTGCACGCGCCGCTGCGCTTCGCGCTCGTCGATCGCTGGTCGAAGCGCGCGCTCGGCGGTTGCACCTACCATGTGAGCCATCCGGGTGGCCGCAACTACGATACGTTGCCGGTGAACGCGAACGAGGCGGAAGCCCGGCGTCTCGCGCGCTTCTGGCCGCATGGTCATCCACCGGGTCCGATAACCGTGCACGACGAACCACCGAATCCTGCGCTGCCGACGACACTCGATCTGCGCTGGAGGGCGTGAGCCTTATGTCCGTTCGCACGCGCTTTGCACCGAGCCCTACGGGCTTCCTGCATCTCGGCAACATCCGCTCGGCGCTGTTTCCCTGGGCGTTCGCGCGCCATCATCGCGGGACGTTCATCCTGCGCATCGAAGATACCGATCAGGAGCGATCGACGGTGGAGGCCGAACAGGCGATCGTCGATGCAATGCGCTGGCTCGGCCTCGACTACGACGAGGGGCCGTACTATCAGATGCAGCGGATGGATCGCTATCGCGCGGTGCTCGAAGACATGCTCGCCCGCGGTCTCGCCTACCGTTGCTATACGACGCCGGCCGAGCTCGATGCGCTTCGCACCGAGCAGATGGCCCGCGGCGAGAAGCCCCGCTATGACGGTAGGTGGAGGCCTGAAAACGCCGGGCATCGAACGCCGCCCAAAGACGTGCCGCCGGTCTTTCGATTTCGCAATCCCGACGAAGGCGTCGTTGCCTGGAGCGACGCAGTCAAAGGTCCGATCGAGATCAGCAACGGCGAGCTCGACGACCTCGTCATTGCGCGCTCCGATGGAACGCCGACGTACAACTTCTGCGTGGTTGTTGACGACATCGACATGCGGATAACGCATGTCATCCGCGGCGACGATCATGTCAACAACACGCCGCGCCAGATCAACATCATGCGCGCGCTCGGCGCCACCCCGCCGCTATACGCGCACTTGCCGACCGTGCTGACGCAGAACGGCGAGAAGCTGTCGAAGCGCTACGGCGCGCGGGGCGTGCTGCAGTATCGCGACGACGGTTACGTCCGCGAGGCGATCGTCAACTATCTTGCGCGGCTCGGCTGGGCGCACGGCGATGCCGAAGTGTTCAGCGTCGACGAGTTTGTCGCATGGTTCGACCTGGAAGGACTTTCGTCGTCGCCGGGACGCTTCGACCCCGACAAGCTCAAGTGGCTGAACCACGAGCATCTGAAGCGGCTGCCGCCCGAAACGCTGGCGGACCGCCTCTCACCTTTCCTTGCGGCCGCGGGTATCGGCACCGCGTCAGGTCCGCCCGTTTCCGCCGTCGCGGCGCTGCTTCGCGATCGCTCGCCAACGCTCATCGATATGGCCGAGGCCGCGCGCTATTTCTATCAGGCGCCGCCGGTCGATCGCGCGCTGTTGGACGAGCAGATCAACGCGTCCAATCGTCCCGCGCTGATTGAGTTGCACCGGCAATTCGCGACGCTCGGATGGACGCGCGAGAGCATCGGCGCCGCAATCAAGACCACCGCATCTGGGCACGGCGTCAAGCCGGCGCAGGTGATGATGCCGTTGCGGGCGCTCGTTGCCGGCACGCCGAAGACGCCCGCGATCGACGCGGTGGTCGAGCTTGTCGGGCGCGAGCACACGCGGGAGCGGATGGCGCAGGGCCTTGGCATCACTTGAGTCGCAGTACCCCCGAGTTCGGCGGCGTTTCTGAAGCCTCGCGTGGTCATCCAAGCACAGCGCGCAAGTGCGAGCAGGGCGTGCATGCCTCGACGTTGTAATCGCCGCATTTGACGCGCGTGAGGCGCGGCAAAGCGAATCACGCGCTTGGTCGCGCGGCGCCCTTCCGGTAAAATGTGAATTTCCGGAACTGGCCAGCCATGACCAAGTTCGTGTTCGTGACCGGTGGCGTCGTTTCCTCGTTGGGGAAAGGCATCGCCGCCGCGTCCCTGGCCGCGATCCTCGCTTCCCGCGGCGTCCGCGTCACCAATCTCAAGCTCGACCCGTACATCAACGTCGATCCTGGAACGATGTCGCCGTTCCAGCACGGCGAAGTGTTCGTGACGGACGACGGCGCCGAGACCGATCTCGACCTCGGTCACTACGAGCGCTTTACCGACGTGCGAATGACGAAGCGCAACAACTTCACCGCGGGCCAGATCTACGAGAACGTGATCCGCAAGGAGCGGCGCGGCGATTACCTCGGCGGCACAGTCCAGGTCATTCCGCACATCACCGACGAGATCAAGGGCTGGATCAAGAGCGGCGCGGGCGATGCGGAAGTGGCCGTCGTCGAAGTCGGCGGCACCGTCGGCGACATCGAATCGCTGCCGTTCCTCGAAGCGATCCGGCAAATGGGCATCACGCTCGGGCGCGAGAACGTCTGCTACATCCACTTGACGCTCGTGCCGTTCATTCCGACGGCCGGCGAGATGAAGACGAAGCCGACCCAGCACTCTGTGAAGGAATTGCGCGAGATCGGTATACAGCCGGACGTGGTGCTGTGCCGTGCCGACCGCCCCATACCCGAGGGCGACCGGCGCAAGATCGCGCTCTTCACGAACGTCGAGTTCGAAGCGGTGATCCCGGCGCTCGACACCGATTCGATCTACAAGATCCCGGCGGCGCTGCAGGTGGAAGGACTCGACGTCATTGTTTGCAAGAAGCTTGCGATCGAGCCGCCGCCGGCAAATCTGTCGACGTGGCATCGGCTGGTGGATGCGCTCGAGCATCCCGAGCGCATCGTCAACATCGCAATGGTGGGCAAGTACGTCGACCTGACCGAATCGTACAAGTCGCTGTCTGAGGCGCTGACGCACGCTGGCATTCACACGCGCTCTCGCGTGCAGATTCACTACGTGGACTCCGAGACGATCGAACGCGACGGCATCGACGCGCTGCAGGACATGGACGCGATCCTCGTCCCCGGCGGCTTCGGCAAGCGCGGCGTGGAGGGGAAGATCGCAGCGATCCGCCACGCGCGCGAAGGCGGCGTTCCGTATCTAGGCATTTGCCTCGGCATGCAGCTGGCCGTGATCGAATATGCGCGTCACGAGGCGCATCTTGCTGACGCGAACAGCACCGAGTTCGATCCCGGCACGCCCCATCCGGTCGTCGCACTGGTCACGGAGTGGCAGAACCGCGACGGCACGATCGAGCGGCGGACCGCCAGCTCCGACCTCGGCGGCACGATGCGCCTAGGCTCGCAGCCGTGCGATGTCGTGCCCGGCTCGCTCGCGCACCGCATCTACGGCACGACGACCGTGTCGGAGCGACACCGGCACCGCTACGAAGTTAACAACCATTACCTGCCGCGCATCGAAGCCGCCGGGCTTACGGTCGGCGGGTGGACGAAGAGTGCGACGACCGGTGATCTGTGCGAGATGATCGAGTTGACGGAGCATCCGTGGTTCTTCGGATGCCAGTTCCACCCCGAGTTCACGTCGAACCCACGGCGCGGTCACCCGCTGTTCGTGAGTTTCGTGCGCGCCGCGATTGAGCGGCAGAAGCGCCGCGACAACGTCGCGCCCGCGGCGGTCGCGCGACTGGTCGCATCGGCCTGAATCCCCCGCCGGAGATGGACCTTCCCCTGATCTCCGACCCCCGATCGAGTTTCTCCGACGACACCCGATGAAGCTTTGCGGCTATGAGGTCGGCCTCGATCGTCCACTGTTCCTGATCGCAGGGCCGTGCGTTGTCGAATCGCGGCAGCTGCAAATGGATGTTGCCGGTGAACTGAAGGTCATTTGCGCCGACCTCGGCATCCCGTTCATCTTCAAGTCGTCGTACGACAAGGCGAACCGGACGTCACTGTCGTCGTTTCGCGGACCCGGCATGGAGGAGGGGCTTCGAGTGCTTGCCGATGTTCGCAAGCACGTTGCGGTGCCCGTGTTGACGGACGTGCACGCCGAAGACGAGATCGCGGCGGCCGCCGAAGTCGTCGATGTGCTGCAGACGCCGGCGTTCCTGTGCCGGCAAACCGATTACATCCAGGCGGTTGCCCGCGCGGGAAAACCCGTGAACATCAAGAAGGGCCAGTTTCTCGCGCCGGAAGATATGCGCCGCGTCGTGGAGAAGGCGCAGGCGGCGAGCCAGTCGGACAACATTCTTGTTTGCGAGCGTGGAACGTCGTTCGGGTATCACAACCTCGTCTCCGACATGCGCGCGCTCGCGATCATGCGCGACACCGGCTGTCCGATCGTGTTCGACGCAACCCATTCGGTACAGATGCCGGGCGCGCAGGGTATGGCAT
Source organism: Pseudomonadota bacterium (assembly GCA_046733075.1). Lineage (GTDB taxonomy): Bacteria > Pseudomonadota > Gammaproteobacteria > Burkholderiales > Casimicrobiaceae > VBCG01. The sequence goes on from JBKPOL010000323.1 coordinate 7,732, forward strand.
CGGGCGGTCGGCGCGAATTCGTGCCGGTGCTCGCGCGCGCGGCCGTCGCCGTCGGCATTGCCGGCCTGTTCATGGAAACGCACCCGAAGCCCGATGAAGCGCTGTCGGACGGTCCCAACTCATGGCCGCTCAACCGGATGCGTTCGCTGCTGGAGACGCTGAAGGAAATCGACGCGACCGTGAAGCTCGCGGGCTTTCCGGAGCGCGACATGATGCTTGCTCCAACCTTGCCGAAGCCCGGTCCCCAATGAGCGCCATTGTCGATGTCATCGCGCGCGAAATCCTCGATTCGCGCGGCAATCCCACCGTTGAGGCGGACGTCGTCCTCGAATCGGGTGTCTCCGGTCGTGCCGCCGTCCCCTCCGGCGCCTCCACTGGATCAAAGGAGGCGATCGAGCTTCGCGACGGCGACAAGGCCCGTTACTTCGGCAAAGGCGTGACCAAGGCCGTCGAGCACGTGAACACCGAGATTTGCGAAGCAGTGCTCGGACTCGATGCGACCGAGCAAAGCCTGATCGACCGCACGCTGATCGAGCTGGACGGCACGGAGAACAAATCGCGACTCGGCGCAAACGCGATCCTCGCCGTCTCCTGCGCCGTGGCCAAGGCGGCGGCCGACGAGTGTTCGTTGCCGCTCTATCGCTATCTCGGCGGTGCAGGCGAGATGCAGCTGCCCGTTCCGCTCATGAACGTCATCAACGGCGGCGCGCATGCGAACAACCGGATCGACTTGCAGGAATTCATGCTCGTACCGCTCGGTGCGCCGACGTTTCGCGAGGCGCTGCGTTACGGCGCCGAGGTGTTCCATACACTGAAGAAGATGATCGACGAGCGCGGCATGCCGACGACCGTTGGGGATGAAGGCGGGTTCGCGCCTAATCTGCCTTCGAATGAAGACGCATTGCAATTGCTCGTCGAGGCGATCGACAAGGCCGGCTATACGCCGGGCACGGACATCGCGCTCGCGCTCGATTGCGCCGCGACCGAATTCCATCGCGAGGGTGCCTATCGGCTGGAGTCTGAGAATCGCGCGCTGACCGCCACGCAGTTCGTGGACGTCCTGGCGACGTGGTGCGACCGCTACCCGATCATCAGCATCGAAGACGGCATGGCCGAAGACGACTGGGACGGCTGGAAGCACTTGACGGAGCGTCTGGGCGAACGCGTGCAGCTCGTCGGCGACGACGTCTTCGTGACCAATACGAAGATCCTGCGCGAGGGCATCGCCCGCGGCGTCGCCAATTCGATCCTGATCAAGATCAACCAGATCGGGACGCTCTCGGAAACCTTCGCCGCGATCACGATGGCGAACCGCGCAGGTTATACGGCAATCGTGTCGCACCGTTCCGGCGAGACTGAGGATTCGATCATCGCCGACATCGCCGTCGGCACGAATGCGGGCCAGATCAAGACCGGCTCGCTGTCGCGCTCGGATCGCATTGCGAAGTACAACCAGTTGCTGCGCATCGAGGAAGACCTGGGAGACGCCGCATCCTTCCCGGGGCGCGCGGCCTTCTTCAACCTGCGCTAGGAACACGACGGAAAAATGCGCTGGCTCGCGATCGCGCTCACTCTGCTGATCGCGGCGCTCCAGTATCCGATGTGGCTCGGCAAGGGCGGGTGGCTGCACGTGCGCGAATACGACGCGCAGCTCGCCGCGCAGCGGGAAACCAACGCGAAGCTCAAGACGCGCAACGACGCGCTCGACGCGGATGTCCGCGACCTCAAGACCGGCTCCGAGGCCATCGAGGAGCGCGCGCGCGCGGAGCTCGGAATGATCCGGCACGACGAAGTGATGTTCCAGATCCAAAGCGGAGGCGCAGGCGTCAAGCCCGCCGCTCCCCACGCGTCACGCCGTGCAGCGGATCGCAAGCCGCCATAACGAGCGGCTGCGTGAAGCCGCCCGCCTGATCGCCTCGTCGCGCGAGCGGCGCAAATCCGGCCGCTGCGTGCTCGAAGGCACGCATTTCGTCCACGTCTACTGCGAGAGGATCGGCCCGCCCGACACGCTGATCGTCGTCGAAGACAGCATCGACGATCCCGAAGTCGAGACGCTCATTGCTCGCGTTCCGCCGTCACGCGCGCTCGCGATCTCACGTGCACTATTTTCCGAGATTAGCTCCGTCCCACCGGATGTGCGTGTGATCGCCACCGTCCGCGTCCCTGCGGCCACCGTGTCTTCGCCCGGTGACCATTGCCTCCTGCTCGAGGATGTCCAGGATCCGGGCAACGTCGGAACCATGATCCGGACGGCAGCAGCGGCGGGTGCCGATCAGGTCGTTCTGTCGCGCAACTGCGCGTTCGCCTGGTCCCCCAAGGCCTTGCGTGCGGGACAGGGCGCGCAATTCCTCACCGCCGTCGTCGAGGATGTCGACCTTATTGCGTGGATTGGAGCCTTCCGATCAGCCGGCGGTCGGCTGATCGTGGGCGTCGTCAGTGATGCACCGAGCGTGTATCAGGCGGATCTGCGCGGACGGATATCGATCGCAATCGGCAGCGAAGGCCGGGGCGTTTCGGATGAGCTCCTTGCGCTTGCCGACCAACGCGTGACGATCCCGATGGCGCCTGGGAGCGAATCGCTCAATGCCGCGGCGGCCGCCGCGGTGCTGCTCTTCGAAGGTGTGCGCCAACGCTCCCGTCGCCCGTGAGTTCAGTAGATGTGACGCTCGAGCTTCGCGCGATGCAGGATCGTCGTTGCAATCTCCTCGATGGACTTCGACGTCGTGTCGAGCATCGGGATTTCGTGCTGATGCATCAGGTTCTCGGCCTCGCGCACTTCGTGGCGGCAATTGTCGAGTTCGGCGTATCGGCTGCCCGGCCGGCGTTCCTCGCGTATCTCGCGCAACCGCTCGGGCTGGATCGTGAGTCCGAACAGCCGATCACGAAACGGGACGATGGACTTGGGCAGGCGCCGGTCGGCGAAATCGTCAGGCGTCAATGGGAAGTTCGCGGCCCGGATGCCGAACTGGAGCGCGAGATAGAGCGAAGTCGGGGTCTTGCCGCAGCGTGAGACGCCGATGAGGATCACCTGCGCCTTGTCGAGATCGCGTGTCGCCGCACCATCGTCGTACGCTTGCGTGAAATTGATCGCCTCCATCCGCGCGAAATATTCGTGGC
>JBKPOL010000324.1:0-9196 GCA_046733075.1 Pseudomonadota bacterium
CACGGCGTTTCAAGCGGCCGTCTCCCTTGTCGTGCGAACGCTGTTGGGAGGTGTGCAGCAGAGAAGTGAAATTATAGGACTGACACGGACAAAATGCAAGACCGCTTCGAGGAAAACTTGCATGCCGATCGCGACCACGCCACACATTTGACGGCTTGCGCGCGTTTTCGGCGTGTTAGCTAACGGCTTCGGACATCCCGCTCAGGCCCGCATCGCGCGTGTTCTTCGCTTATCCGTATGTCCTTCATCGGCGGGCGGTTTCGGATATTTCCATTTGTTGTGTACCCATAACCAGTCCGCAGGACTTTTGCGGATCTCCCCTTCGAGCTGTCGCGCATAGCGCTCGACGACCTGCAGATCCTCCTCCGGCTCATAAGGAGGTTCGACGAGAACATGCAGGCGAACCGTGTAATGGCCCTTCCTGACACGACGCATCGCCACATAGATGACCGGCGCTTCCAGAAATCGGGCGATCTTGTCGGCGCCCGTGAAAAACGCAGTCTCCTGATTGAGAAAGCGCGTCCAGTACTTGTCCATGTTCCGAGGCGGCGTCTGGTCGGCGACCATCGCGTAGGCGCGGGCCTCGCCCGCGCGGCGCATCAGCTCGAACAGGAATGAGTGGATCGGGATCGGCTTTCCACCGAAGCGGCTTCGCGTATCGCGGATGAACGCGTCGAGACTCGCTACGCGAAGCGGCTTGTACACGGCATCGATCGGGATGTCGAACTGCGCTCCGGCGCCTGGAAGCAGCCATTCCCAGTTGCACACGTGCGCGGTCAGCAGCACCACCGGACGCTTCTCTTGCACGAACCGTGTGATGAGTGCGTGATTCTCGATCACCACGCGTTTCGCCAGCGCTTCGCCACTCGCACCGAAGCCCCAGAACGTTTCCGCCAGCGTCTGCCCGAGGTTGATGTACGACTGCTTGAGGATCACCGCACGTTCGGCGGCCGATTTCTCCGGAAAGGCATTCGCAAGGTTCCTGGCCGCAAGCTCACGATGCCATCTCAGCACGTGGAACGCGACGAAATAGGCGAAGCTTCCGAGCGCGTAGAGCACCGGCAATGGCAAGCGCGTGAGAAACTTTAGAACGTGGCGCATCGGTTGCGGGCGACGAACATGAACGCGCCCGCATGCGAGCGGGCGCGATTAACCATGGGGATCGACTTGAGCTTAGAGGAGAACGCCTCGACCGGCAATGCCGAGCTCCCCGCGCGGATCGAGCGGCTCTCGCCACCGGTTGCGGCCGTGCATATCTGGTGGTGCAGCCTGCAGCCGTCGGGCGCGGCGCTCGAAAGCCGGGAACCCGCGTTATCCGGCGCCGAGCGCGACCGCGCCGCCCGTTTCGGCAACGCGCTACTGCGCCAACGTTATGTGATGGGGCGCGGTGCCCTGCGCGAGATCCTCGCCGCGGAGCTTGGTATCACCCCCGCGTCGGTCGAAATCGTTCGTGGCGTGCGAGGACGTCCCCAGCTTGCTCCGCCGGCCGATCTGGACTTCAACGTTTCGCACACAGCCGATGTAGCGCTCGTCGGCGTGGTACGAGGAGCCCAAATCGGCGTCGATGTGGAGCGCCTCGACCGGACGATCAACGTGTCCGGCATCGCGCGCAAGTTCCTGAGCAGCAGTGAACGCGCCGCTCTCGCGCCGCTCGATATCGAAAGCGCGCGGCGACGCGTGCTCACCCTTTGGACCTGCAAGGAAGCGATGAGCAAGGCGACCGGCGATGCTCTCTCGGCACCGTTCGATCGCATCGACGTCGACGTCGACCGTCGCCTGTCGCTGCGCGACGGCCCCGCTCCGTACGATCCGGCGCGCTGGTCGCTCCACAGCGCGGCAGCGCCGGCTGAGTACGTCGCCACCGTCGCGCTCTGGAGTCGCGACCTGCAGACGTTCGTGGAGAAGCGCTAGCGCTCGGGCCCCACGCCGATAGGCGGCGGAGCGAGATGCGCGATGCGCCGGAACAGAACTTCGTACTCGTCGCCGGCCGCGGCCCCGAACATGGGATCGCTGTTGCCGGCAAACGCTTCATCCACCTCGCTCCAGTCCGCTTGTGTCAGGTGCTGCCGCGCAAGTGGCAGGACTTCCTCCTCCTCCGCGCGCATGTGAGCCCAATGGAATGTCGCATACGCTTCCACAGCTTCCGAGAACTCATGGAAGTGACTCGCTCCGCCGTGCTCGTAGCGGCGCAGCGCCGCCTCGACGTCGCGGATCTTGGTTTCGCCCGCCACGTGCTCGGCGTGCAGGCGATCGAGGAGCGCACCTGACGCAGGATGCCGCAGTCGCAACAGCCGAAAGAGATACTTGTCCTCCTTTGGATGGTGCAGGCGTTCCGGAAACGCATCGATGTAGTACACCATAGCGCCGAACAGCTTGAAGTCGGGCTGCATTCTGTCATCGCGAATGGCCCGGGTCAGATAGAGCATTCCGTGCAGAACCGCGGCGAGCGATCGGTGCTCGTCGAGAATCACATTGATCGCCTTCATCGGCGCAGCGCTCGCGGCGGCACCGCGCTCACCGCCGGGTGGCGTTCCCCGGGACATCGAAGCTTCTTTCTGCATGGCGATCTCGCTGCGCTCGATTGGATCGCGCCCAGACTATCGGGCGGTAGCGCCTCCCGCGTTGATCCCGGTCAAAGGCGGGCACGGGCGCCGCGCCCCGGCTATGATTGCGTCATCATGGATTCCAACCGCACCCAGGTGGCGATCATCGGCGCAGGGCCATCGGGTCTTCTGCTTGGTCAACTGCTGCACAACGCCGGCATCGACAACGTCATCCTCGAGCGGCGCAGCGGTGAATATGTACTGAGCCGAATCCGGGCAGGGGTGCTCGAGCAGACGACAGCGGATCTTCTCGACGAAGCGGGCGTAGGCGCGCGGATGCACCGCGAAGGACTGCTACATGAGGGCATCGAGCTCTCATTCGGCGGCGCTCGACACCGCATCGATCTCCGCGCGTTGACGGGCGGCAAGCAGGTGGTGATCTACGGTCAGACCGAGGTGACACACGACCTGATGGATGCCCGCCAGGCGTTCGGAGGCGCCACGATCTACGAGGCGGACGACGTCGTTCCCCACGAGTTCGACTCGAACACACCCTTCGTCACGTACCGAAGGGAGGGGATCGCGCAGGAACTGCGATGCGACTTCATCGCCGGATGCGACGGCTATCACGGCATCGCGCGCGCGAGCGTGCCTGCAGAGAGCCTGCGGACTTACGAGCGCGTCTACCCGTTCGGCTGGCTCGGCATACTCGTCGATCGGCCGCCGGTCTCGCCTGAATTGATCTATTCGAATCACGAGCGCGGTTTTGCGCTTTGCTCGATGCGCTCACCTGTGCGCTCCCGCTATTACGTCCAGTGCTCGCTCGATGACACGGTGGAAGACTGGAGCGACGACGCGTTCTTTGACGAACTTCGTCGTCGACTCGATCCGCACGCTGCCGAAACGATGCAGACCGGGCCGTCGATCGAGAAGAGCATTGCGCCGCTGCGCAGCTTCGTGGCGGAGCCCATGCGGTTTGGCCGCCTGTTCCTTGCGGGAGATGCGGCGCACATCGTTCCGCCGACGGGCGCGAAGGGCTTGAACCTGGCGGCGTCCGACGTGCGCTACCTCGCCCAGGCGCTGATCGAACAGCTGGTCGAGCAGGAGAGCGCAGGCATCGACCATTACTCCGATACGTGCTTGCGGCGCATCTGGAAGGCTGAACGGTTCTCCTGGTGGTTCACGTCACTGACCCACAAGTTTCCGGAATCGGGCCCCATCGGCGCGAAGCTGCAGCGCGCGGAACTCGATTATCTCGTGACCTCGAAAGCAGCTGCCACGGCGCTCGCCGAAAATTACGTAGGACTGCCGTTCGAAGGGGCATAGCGCCCCACTACTTGAATGAGCATTCAAGTCATGTTACAAGCGTGCGGCCTACCACCTCACCCTTGCGAGCAATTGTCCAATGTCACCGCTGACCGCTCGATGGCGTACTCTGCTCGACTTTGTCGTGGTCGCGACACTGGGGACGATTCCCCTTGCGTTCTCGATCGATTGTGAGGCCACCTTTCACACCTACCGGATCGAGCAGGTGTACTCCAACGCGGACCGCACAGTGCAGTTCATCGTCCTGCACGAAAGTGCGAATTCCAGCTTCGAGAATCGTTTCTCCGGACATTTCATTCGCGCCGAAGCTCCGGCCGGAACGAACATGTTCGTGTTCCCGCAAGATCTCCCGAGCAGCGAAACAGCGGACACGCGCGTATTGATTGCGACCGAGGGTTTCGCAGCGCTCAATCTCGTCACCCCCGATTACGTCGTTCCCAACGGTTTTCTGTCGACGTCTGTGGGGTCAGTCAACTTTTCGGACGTCGATGAAGTCTCGTATCCGGCGTTGCCGACGGACGGGGTCATGGCGCTAGACCGCTCGGGTGCTTCGATTCCCAACGCTGCTACGAACTTCGCAGGGGTATCCGCTTCTGTCAAGGCAAGCGCCTTGAATTATGAGGGTCTGTGGTGGAACTCGCCGGCGCAATCCGAATCCGGCTGGGGCATCAATCTCGCGCATCAGGGCGACGTCATATTCGCGACTGGGTTCACGTACGACAGCACCGGAACCGCCTGGTGGCTGTCGACGACTGCCGCCAAGACCGCGAATGCAACGTATGCAGGCACGCTGTACGAGACGGTCGGACCCGCCTTCAACGCCGTCCCCTTCGATCCCGCACAAGTCAAGCCGACGGCCGTGGGAAACGCGACGTTCAAATTCTCGAGCGAGGACGCCGGAAGCTTTACGTACACGGTCAATGGAGTGACACAGAGCAAAGCCATTACGCGTCAGGTATTCGGCATCCCGCCAAACTGCAGTTTCGGCACGACGCAAGACATGAGCCAAGCTACCAACTACCAGGACCTCTGGTGGAACGTTCCAGCTGGGTCCGAATCGGGTTGGGGCGTGAACTTGACCCATCAGGGCGACATCATCTTCGCTACTTGGTTCACGTACGGGCTGGACGGAAAGCCGATGTGGTTATCCGTCACGGCCAACAGGACCGCGGCCCGGACGTACTCCGGGACGCTGAACCGCACCACGGGCCCCGCCTTCAGCGCGGTGCCTTTTGATCCACATCGGGTCGCAGTCACTGCGGTAGGGACTGCGACCTTGACGTTCGCAAATGGCAACGCAGGCACGTTCGCGTATAGCGTGAACGGAGTGCAGCAGGCCAAGTCCATCACCCGCGAGATCTTCCGTACACCAGGCACGCTTTGCCAATAGCACAAGTGCCGGATCGCCGCCGGTTTCTGCGCGCCGCGAGCGCCGGCTTGAGTGGATTACTTCTGGGTTGCCGTGGCGAGTCGACGCTGGAAACCGTGCCGGATGCGGGGCAACCGCGCCTCTTGCCCCACGGCAGCCCGCTGCGCTCCATCGCTGCTCTTGTCAACACCAGTGACACCACGTCGGCGTTCGTCGCCACATTGACTGCGACCGTTGGGCAAACGCAGCCGCTTCCGGGTCGCGCAACACAGATGCTGCTCTACAACGGCATGGCGCCCGGGCCGCTCATCGAGCTGCGCGAAGGACAGCACGTGCGCATCACGCTCGACAATCAGCTTGGCGACGATTCAACGATACATTGGCACGGCTTGCCCGTGCCGGCCGATCAGGACGGGAATCCGATGGACCCCGTCAAGACGGGCACGACGCAACTCTACGAGTTCGATTTGCCGCTCGGATGTGCAGGCACTTACTGGTATCACCCCCATCCTCATGACCTGACGGCGCAACAGGTCGCGCGCGGACTCGCGGGACCGCTCATCGTGCGAGCGAACGATGACCCGCTGGCGGACATCCCCGAGGTCGTCATGTTCATATCCGGGCTTAGGCTTGAACAGGACGCACAAATCGCTGTGGACAACGGTTTGGACTGGACCATCGGCCGGCAGAACGAGCAACTACTCGTCAATGGGGATCGGTTGCCGACGCATACGATGCGACCGGGCACTACGCAGCGCTGGCGGATCATGAATGCAACCGCCGCCAGGCACTTCAGCCTTGCTTTGGACGGACATTCGTTCACGCTGGTCGGCAGCGACGGCGGACTGCTCGGCACGCCGGTTACCGGCTTGGCGGAGATCTTGATCGCGCCCGCGCAGCGGATCGAAGTGTTGGTGACCATCAACGCATCGCCGAACGGCGCGTACCGGCTGCGCGCGTTTGCCTATCAAGCCGATGTTCTGGGATTCGGTAACTATGTCGACGACGACCTGCTCACCGTCGTTACAAGCAACGAAACGCCGGCCACCCCGATCAACATCCCCGTCGAGCTGCGACCAATCGTCGATCTTGGTCCGGCCGTTGCGAAGCAGGTCGTGGAGCTGAGCGAGATTCGGGACTTCTGCAGCAAACAGGGTGCGAAGACCGCTTTTCTGATCAACGGCAACCGCTTCGACCGCAACCGAGTCGATCTGACTAGCGTCGTCGGGCGTATCGAGACGTGGGAGGTCACTAACCATACAGGCATGGCGCATCCCTTCCACGTCCACGGCACGCAATTCCAGCTCGTCTCGCGCACCGTCGGAACGGTCGTGCGTCCGGCGCCGTATCTCGCTTGGATCGACACCGTGCTGATTCCTCCTGAGCACACCGCCACGATCAAGATGCGGCAAAGCTTCCCCGGCAAGCGCATGTTTCATTGTCATATCCTCGAGCACGAGGACAACTGCATGATGGCGATCCTGGACGTACTTCCCCCACAGGCTTGAGTCAGCCATCCTCTTGCGCGGCGCACGCGCTGCGGCTAGATTCCGAAGCCCAATAGACCGCAAGGACCAGGGAGGAGCAGTGAAAGCAATCACCCGACTCGCGCTGAGTTTGGCCGTCGTACTCGGAATCGTCAGCACCGTCGCGCACGCGCAACAGGGCCCCGTACAGATCATCGGCTTGGTTGAGCTCTCGGGAACGGGCACGACGTCCGGTACGAACTTCGATAATGGCGTGAAGCTGGCGGTGAAGGAAATCAACGCGAGCGGCGGCATCCTCGGCCGCAAGGTCGAGTACACATCGCTTGACACGCAGTCGCAGCCGCAGGTCGCCAAGGCCCTCGCGCAAAAGGCGATCGACCAGGGCGCGTACGTTGTCATGGGGCCCGTATTCTCCGGATCGATCCTCGTCAGCATGGCGGAGACGCGCCGGGCCGAAGTGCCCAACTTCACCGGCGGCGAAGCGTCGGCCATCACAAAGCAGGGCAACCCGTACATCTTCCGCACGTCTTTCACCCAGGACACGGCGATGCCGAAGGTTGCGCGCTACCTGAAGGACACCGTCAAGGCCAAGAACGTCGCGATCATCTGGGTCAACAACGACTTCGGCAAGGGCGGCCTCGATACGATGAAGAAGGCGCTCGACGCGCAAGGCGTGAAGGTGGCGGCCGAGATATCGACCGACCCTGGCCAGCTCGACTTCTCGGGCGCTGTGCTAAAGGCCAAGCAGGCGAATGCGGACGCGCTGTTCGTGTACACGAATGAAGAGGAATCGGCGCGCGCACTGCGTGAACTACGCAAACAGGGATACGACAAGCCCATCGTCGGCGAGACGGTGCTCACGAGTCAGAAGGTCATCGAGTTGGCGGGCGATGCCGCAAACGGCGCAACGGCGCACGTCGGGCTGACCGCCGATGCGCCGCAGCCGACGATCAAGAAGTACAACGAAGCGTTTCAGAAGGAATTCAACACGAAATCCGACCACAACGGGCTGAAGGGTTACAGCGCGATGTACGTCGTCAAGGCGGTCACCGAGAAGATCGGCAAGTTCGATCAGAAGGCGTTCGCGAAAGCGATGCACGGCATGAAGCTGTCGGCAAAGGAGTACCCGGGCGTGCTGCTCGACGTCACGTTCGACGACAACGGTGACCTCGATCGCGAAAGCTTCATGACGACCGTCCAGAATGGCAAGCAGGTGGTGACGGCCACGTTGCCGGCGGCGTCCTCCAAGTAGACGCGCGAGATTTCGAGGGTCGCTTCCATCCTCCGTGGATCGCATCATCGGTGAGACGCCTGCGTTCGGCATTGCCGGCCTCCTGGGCTGGCCGGTCGCGCACTCGCGCTCGCCGGTCATCCACAACTATTGGCTCGAGCGATACGGGATTTCCGGCCATTACACGCTGTTTCCCGTACCGCCCGAACGATTGGCGGATGCGCTGAAGGGCCTGTCTGCGCTGAGGATGCGCGGTTGCAACGTGACGACGTCCCACAAGCAAGCGGTGATGCCGCTCATCGACGGCGTCGACCCGCTCGCCCGGAACATCGGCGCCGTCAACACGATCGTCGTGCAGGAGGACGGATCACTGCGCGGCTTCAACAACGACGGCAATGGGTTCGTGCAGAGCATCCGTGATGCGCAACCCGCATGGCGGCCGGACATGGGTCCGATCACGGTGCTCGGTGCCGGAGGGGCTGCGCGCGCCGTCGTTGCAAGCCTCGCCGTACAAAGGGGCGCGCGAGATTCGCGTCGTCAACCGCACGCTGGCGCGCGCGGTGGAATTGCGGTCGCTGTTTGGCCCGCCCGTGACCGCGGTCCCGTGGGACGAGCGCGAAGCGGCCCTCGAGGGCATCGCGCTGCTCGCGAATGCGACCGATCAGGGCATGGCAGGGAAACCGCCGCTCGATATCCGGCTCGAGCGTCTGCCGCGAAGCGCGATCGTCGGCGATCTCATCTATACGCCGCTGGAGACGCCCCTGCTCGCGGCGGCGCGCGCACGGGAAACCTGACGGTCAACGGGCTCGGCCTGCTGTTGAACCAGGCGCGGCCCGCGTTCAATGCATGGTTTGGAGTGATGCCTGAAATCACGCCCGAGCTCATTCGGACAATCGAAGCCACGTTTTAGTAATGCCCTACCTTGCTGAAGGCGTTTCAACGATCGAAGTGACGTCCGGCGCTCACGCGGTGATCGTCGAAGGCGGATCACCCTCCAGCATCGCGACGCCCATCGCGGCCAGCGCCTCGTCCTCCTCGTCCGAGAGCCCGCTGACGGCAACGCCCCCCACGACGATGCCGTTTAGACGCACGGGCAATCCGCCGCCGAAGCCGACATAGCGGGCGTCGCCGTAGAACGCTACGTCAGCGCCCTTGGCGCGGAGCGTTTCGCCGAGGACACGCGTCGGTCGTTGGAGCCGCGCGGCAGTGAACGCCTTGTTGACGGCCAACGGTCCGGAAC
>JBKPOL010000325.1:0-12236 GCA_046733075.1 Pseudomonadota bacterium
CGGCAAGGCCGCTTGCGACCGACTCAGGGGGGAAAGGCACGCGAATGGCAAGCGGCCAGCTCACGATCTGCGAAGGATGAGAGTACCGCCGGTCCGGGTCGAAGCTGAAACGCCACGTTCCGTTCAGGCAGGTCCATTGGGCGCGCTGCAATAGCGGACGCGGATAGAAATCAACGCTTGAATCCAGCAAAGCTCGGGATCCCGGTCGGATGAAGGGAAAGTGATTTTAAAGAATGCACCGGCGCTGCGCATGCGCCAACGGCAACAGCCAAGCAACGCGCAACGGTTCTTGCGCGCGCGCGTACGAGATGCCCAACTGCCGCAGGTCGCCTGCTTCGACACATCGTTCCACCGAACGCAGCCGCCTCTCGGGTCATAATGCCATCGCAACCGGAGGTCGCAACCAAGGGGACCCTTCGATGACCTATCTCGACCCATCGATGATTCGAAGCTGGCACGCGCATGTCTATTTCGACGCCGACAGCCGGGACGACGCACGCAACTTGCGCGAGGCTGTCGGCGCCCAGTTTGGGAACCATATTGACCTCGGCCGTTTCCACGAGCGGCCGGTGGGTCCGCATCCGCGCTGGAGCTTCCAGATCGCGTTCGTTCCCGCCCAATTTCCCGCAGTCGTCGGGTGGCTCGCGCTGAACCATGCCGCGCTCGATGTGTTCGTTCATCCCAACACGGACGACGAGTTGCGCGATCACCGTGATTGCGCGATGTGGCTTGGCCGGAGCTGGCGGCTCGATCTGCGCGCCGTCGGCGGCTGAAGTCGGTCGGTGATGCGGCCGCTATAATCCGCTCGCGCGGCGGCGACTACCCCTGCGCACAAGACTTCCACCCCTTTCCGCGCAGCACGCGTCCGTGACCTGCGTCGCCGGTGCGAATCGCTGATGAGGTTTTACGGTCTCATTCCTGCCGCGGGCACGGGCTTCAGGTTTGGCGCGAGCGTGCCCAAGCAATATCTGGCATTGCGCGGCAAGCCGGTGCTCGCGCATGCGATCGAGCGGCTGCGCGAGCATTTCCCGCTCACGCGTACGTACGTGATCCTCGCACCGGAAGATCGGTGGTTCGAGCAGTCGTCGAAGGCTCGCGACGATCTCACCGTCCTGCGGTGCGGAGGCGAAACGCGCGCGGAGAGCGTACGCAACGCACTTGCGCATCTCGATGATGCCGTAGCTGCGGATGATTGGATCGTCGTGCACGACGCAGTACGCCCGTGCCTTGGCAGAGACGCGTCGTTGCGCTTGCAACGGGAGCTTGCGGATGATCCGGTCGGCGGGTTTCTCGCCATTCCCGTTTCCGATACGTTGAAGCGTCTTCGGGACGATGGCCGAGTGGACCGTACAGAGCCGCGCGATGCGCTGTGGCGCGCGCAGACGCCGCAGATGTTTCGTTTTAGCGTATTGCGGGCAGCGTTCGCCAAGCCGGGACTTGACCGCTTTACGGACGAAGCCTATGCGGTCGAGTCGCTGGGCCTCGCGCCGCGCTGCGTGCGAGGCAGTGCGTCCAACGTCAAGGTTACGTTTCCCGAGGACCTGCCGCTCGCGGCTGCCATTCTTTCCGCGGATTCTGCTCGCGAGTGACCCGTCGCGCCCGCGCGTCCTGCCGAGACCTTTATGCAGCGGGGAAGGACACCGCTTGAATATCGGGTTCCGCAAAGCGCCGACGGATGGACTCCACGATACCCGCGCTGTCTAGTCCGCATTCGGCGAGAATCGCCGCGGGATCACCGTGGTCCGGAAAGCGATCGGGAAGCCCGAGGTGATGGATCGGCACCCTGATGCCGCGCGCGGCAAGTGCTTCCGCCACTGCGCTTCCCGCGCCGCCTGCAACCACGTTCTCCTCGATCGTCACGAACCCGACGTGTTTATCGGCGAGACGCTCGAGGAGCTCGATGTCGAGCGGCTTCACGAAGCGCATGTTGACGACGGTTGCGTCGACCACGTCGGCGGCGCGCAGCGCCTGCTGCAGCAGATTGCCGAAGGACAGTATCGCGATGCGGTGGTGTCGGCGACCGCACTCGCGGCGAACGTCAGCGCGCCCGACCGGCAGCGCCGTCATCTGCTGAATGACCGGCACCCCGGGGCCCGTTCCACGCGGGTAACGCACGGCAGCGGGGCCCTGGAGCGTGACCGCCGTGTAGAGCATCTGCCGGCACTCGTTCTCGTCGGCAGGCGCCATCACCGTCATGTTCGGCACGCAACGGAGAAACGAAAGATCGAAGGCGCCGATGTGCGTTGCTCCGTCTGCGCCGACGACGCCAGCCCGGTCGACTGCGAACACGACGGGCAGGTTCTGCAGCGCAACGTCGTGGATCAGCTGGTCGTAGCCGCGTTGCAAGAACGTCGAATAGATCGCAAGCACGGGCTTCGCGCCCTCGCAGGCCAGGCCGGCCGCGAAGGTCACCGCGTGCTGCTCGGCGATGCCCACGTCGAAGTAACGTGCCGGATATTCCTTGGAGAAGCGCACGAGACCCGAACCCTCGCGCATCGCAGGCGTAATGCACAGGACGCGCGAATCGAGCGCGGCCATGTCGCAGATCCAGTCTCCGAACACTTGGGTGTAGGTCAGTTTCCCGGGTGGCTTGGGCGCGATGCCGTTGGCGGGATCGAAGGGCGTTACGCCGTGATAGAGAATCGGGTCGCGCTCGGCCGGGCCGTAACCTGCGCCTTTGCGCGTGATGACGTGCAGGAACTGCGGCCCCTCGAGCTTCGCCACGTTCTCGAGCGTCGCTACGAGCGTGTCGAGATCATGACCGTCGATAGGGCCGATGTAGTTGAACCCGAGCTCCTCGAACATCGTCCCTGGAAGAACCAGGCCCTTCGTGTGCGACTCGAGCCGCTTCGCGAGCGTTCGGACGTGGGGTACGAGACCCAGCATTTCCTTTCCGCCCCGGCGGACGTTGTTGTACATTCGACTCGACAGCAGCCGCGCGAGATGGTTGTTGAGGGCGCCGACAGGCTCCGAGATCGACATGTCGTTGTCGTTCAGCACGACGAGCAGGTTGGCGCCTTCCGCGCCCGCGTTGTTCAACGCTTCGAACGCCATGCCTGCGGACATCGCGCCGTCGCCGATGATCGCGACGACTTTGCGCCGCTCACCGGCACGCTTCGCGGCGATCGCCATGCCGAGCGCCGCGGAGATCGACGTGGACGAATGGGCGGTGCCGAAGGTGTCGTAGCGGCTTTCGCTGCGGCGCGGGAAGCCGGAGGGGCCGCCCTCCATGCGCAGCCGATGCATCTGTCCGCGTCGACCTGTCAAAATCTTGTGCGCGTACGTCTGGTGGCCCACGTCGAACACCAGGCGGTCGTTCGGCGTATCGAACACGTAATGCAGCGCGATGGTGAGCTCGACCGTTCCGAGATTCGATGACAAATGGCCGCCCGTGCTGGCCACGGAGTCCAGAATGAACCCCCGCAACTCGCGCGCAACCTGCGACAGCGCCTGCCTCGGCAGCCGCCGCAGGTCGGCCGGATCATCCAGCGATTCGAGCAGCGTCGTTCGGGTAGCGTCCGCCATGGTCGTCTAAGCAATGTTCCGGGTTGGTTTCGGCCAGGACTCCCACCGGTTTGCCAAAACGGGCGGGAGAAAGCTCGTACTCGGTGGAGTTTACATCCCCGGCGCAATTGGACTCGTGGGCAACTCCGACGCCGACGTCGTCCTTCACGCCCTCTGCCGTGCGCTGGAGCAGGCGATCGGGCAGGACGGATTTTCCCGCTACGCCGATGAGATGAGCCGCGGCGGCATCGCCGACAGTCGTCAATATGTTGCCGTCGCGCTCGCGCGCGTTGCCGATGCCGGCTACCGGGTGAACAACGTGGGCGTGAGCATCGAAGCGCGTACGCCGAGGATCGATCCTGTACGCGCGCAGATGAAGACGAGCATCGCGACGCTCCTTGGCGTCGCCGAGGACGCAGTCGGCATCAATGCGACGACGGGCGAGGACCTCACGCCGTTCGGTCAGGCGCAGGGCGTGCAGGCGTTCTGCATCGTGAGCCTGGTCAAGACGCCGTGATGCAGGCGATCCGCGCGTTGGCGCCGGCCAAGATCAACCTCACCCTCGAGGTCCTCGCGCGCCTTCCGGACGGCTACCACACGATCCGCTCGGTGATCATCAAGCTGCCTCGGCTGCGTGATGTCGTCCGCGTGGAAATCGACCGGGGCCCGACAAAGATCGAGGTCTCGTCGGATACGACGCAGATTCCCTGCGACGAGCGCAATATCTGTCACCGGACTGCGGAGCGCTATCTGCAGGCGGCGGCATTCGAGGCGCGCGTGTCGATCCATATCGAAAAGAAGATTCCGGTCGCTGCCGGATTGGGGGGCGGCAGCTCGGATGCTGCGACCGTACTGATTGCGCTCAACCGTCATTTCGACGGCGCCTTGTCGCAACAGCGCTTGAGCGAGCTCTCGGTCGAAGTCGGCCGCGACATTCCATTTTTTCTTTCCGGTGCGAAGGCTGCGCTGGCGTGGGGCACGGGAGAGAAGATCGCGAGCGTCGACTGCCGGACGCCCTTTCACATCCTCGTCGTCAACCCGTGCATCGCCGTCGCAACCGGCGCTGCGTACGAGGCGCTTTCCGCCGGTCTTTGGTTCATGACGCGCGAGGACAGGGCTGATCGCTCGCGCGCGATGGTCGACGCATTGCGGGAAGGCGCACTGCCTTCCGTGTGTGCTTCGCTTTACAACGATTTCGAGGTGGTAATTGAACCGGCGCACCCGGTGGTCAAGGAGATCAAGCAGGCACTGCGCGCACTTGGCGCGGAGGGCGCATTGATGACCGGGTCCGGGTCGACGGTATTCGGTCTTTTCGCCTCGCCCGCACGGCTCCGCGCGGCAGAGCACGCATTGCGCGAGCAGTACCCTTCATTCGTCATCGCGCAAGGCGGCGCGCTGGACGCGATTGACGGTGACAGCGAGTGGATTCGCGGGCGCTGATACGATGAAGCGGTCGAGCATGCGAAGTGAGCGAGAATCTGCGTTGCGCGTCACGTTGCACACGATGTGTCCGCGGACGGGCTGGCCGCCGGGTCGATTGCGGCGCTCGCCGATGGAGTGGCGATGAAGCCCGCTGCGCAGACGGTGACGGTCCGTGAAGTCGGGCTGCGTGATGGGCTGCAGAGCCTCGCACGCATCGTGCCGACCGAACGCAAGCTCGCGTGGATCCGCGAAGCGTACGCCGCCGGCGTTCGCGCGATCGAAGTCGGATCGTACGTGCCGGCGCGCCTGTTGCCGCAGCTCGCCGACACGGCGAACCTCGTCGCGTATGCAAGGACGCTGCCCGGGCTCGTCACCTCGGTTCTGGTTCCAAACCAGAAGGGTGCCGAACGCGCGCTCGAAACCGGCGCGCACGTCATGCTGTTCCCGCTGTCCGCGAGCCACGCACATAGCCTTGCCAACTTACGGCGTACGCCTGACGAGGCAATCTCGGAAATCGCCCGCATCCGCAACGCGCGCGATGCGAGCGGATCGCGCTGCGCGATCGAGGTCGGCATCAGCACCGCGTTCGGCTGCACGATCCAGGGCGCGGTCGCGCCCACGGAAGTGCTGCGTCTCGTGAAGGCAAGCCTCGATGCCGGCGCCGAGCGTGTCGGCCTCGCCGACACCGTCGGCTATGCCGACCCGCTGGCAGTGACCACATTATTCGAAAGCGTGCTGCGCATTGCAGGCGACAAGCTCACGTGTGGTCACTTCCACGATACGCGCGGGCTGGGCCTCGCGAACGTATTCGCCGCATGGAAGACAGGCATCACGGGCTTCGACGCTTCGCTCGCCGGCATCGGCGGATGCCCGCATGCGCCGGGTGCGAGCGGCAATGTTGCAACCGAGGATGTCGTCTATCTGTTTGCCAGCATGGGTGTGGCAACCGGCATCGATCTCGAGCGTCTGCTTATGCTTCGCGCCGACGTCGCCGGCTGGCTCGACGGTGAAACGCTGCACGGTACCGTGTGGCGCGCGGGCTTGCCGAAGACGCTCCTCGGGCACGAAGCAGCAACGGGTTGACGGAAGTGGGCATGTCCATACCTCCCCGCAAGCCGCCGCGCGCGACCGCAGCAATGGATCGGCACGGCATGCACGAGACGGGTTCCGGCGTGAGCCGCGCGCCGCAACCTCTCGCCGGCGTGCGCGTCGTCGAGTTCACGCACATGGTGATGGGGCCGACGTGCGGCATGGTCCTCGCCGATCTCGGCGCCGACGTCATCAAGGTCGAGCCGATCGAGGGTGATGCCACGCGTCGACTGCTCGGCGCCGGTGCCGGCTTCTTCCCGATGTTCAATCGGAACAAGAAGAGCATCGCGATCGACCTCCGAAGCGAGTCCGGACGCGAGGTGGCGCGACGGTTGTGCGAGAGCGCAGACGTCGTCGCAGAGAATTTCCGTCCCGGCACGATGGCGAAGCACGGGCTCGATTACCCTACGCTTTCGAAGGCGAATCCCCGGCTGATCTACGTGAGCCACAAGGGTTTTCTTCCGGGCCCCTACGAGCATCGGACCGCGCTCGACGAAGTTGTGCAGATGATGGGCGGTCTCGCGTACATGACCGGCCGGCCGGGAGACCCGTTGCGAGCGGGTTCGAGCATCAACGACATCATGGGCGGAATGTTCGGTGCGATCGGCACGCTGTCCGCACTGATCCAGCGCGGCGTGACGGGTAAGGGCATGGAAGTGCAATCGGCGCTGTTCGAGAACAACGTGTTCCTCGTCGGCCAGCACATGCTGCAATATGCGCTGACAGGCCGGCATCCGTCGCCGATGCCGGCGCGCGACAGCCCGTGGGCCGTGTACGACGTGTTCACCGTGAAGGAAGGCGACCAGATCTTCCTCGCAGCGGTCAGCGATGCGCAGTGGCAAATGCTTTGCGACGTCATGGGCTTCGCCGACCTGAAGGCGGACCCGGCGTTCGCGACGAACAACGATCGCGTCAGGCTGCGGCCTACGCTGCTTGCGATACTGCGCGAGCGACTCGCGTCACACCGTGCCGACGAGCTCGCGGCAATCTTCGAGCGTGCCGGTCTGCCTTTTGCGCCAATTCGCCGGCCCGAGGACCTTTACGATGACGAGCACCTGAATGCAACGGGCGGGCTCGCGGATGTGCGGGTGCCTGATGGCGACAAGGCAGGTCAGACCGTCCGTACGACGCTGCTGCCCATGACGCTCGGCTCGCGCCGGCTCGGCGTGCGATTGCATCCGCCGCGAATAGGCGAGCACACGCGCGCACTGCTTGCGAGCATCGGCTTCGATGAGGCGGCGATCGCGCGGTTGTACGCGGAGCGAGCCGTCGCGTGACGCAGGAGAGCGCGGGGTCGGCCGTTCGTTTCCGACATGAGAAAGGACTGATGATGACGAGCAGGAAGGAACGCAGGACGCTGTTCGGGCAACGCCGCGCGCTTCTCGGCTCGACCGCGCTTGCATTGGTGGTCGTGCTGACATCGCCGCTCGGGCGTGCGCAGAGCGACCACCCCGTGAAGATCATTCTTCCGGTCGCGACCGCTTCGGGCGTGGATACGATCACCCGCGCCGCCCAGCCGGCGTTGTCGAAGGCACTGGGCGCGCCCGTCGTTGTCGAGAACCAGCCTGGCGCGGGCGGCATCGTCGGCACGCAGGCGCTCGTCAAATCGGCGCCGGACGGTACGACGCTGTCGATCGTATCGAACAACCACGTCATCTATCCGAGCGTCTACAAGTCCGTCCCCTTCGATCCGGTCGCAGACATCACCCCGATCGCCGTCGTAGGCTCGACCCCGATCGTGCTCGTGGTCAATCCGAAGGTGCCGGCGAAGAACGCGCAGGAGCTGATCGCGCTGCTGAAGTCGAGGCCGGACGAGATGAACTACGCGTCCTCCGGCAACGGAACGATCCTGCATCTCGCGGCCGCGATGTTCCTGGACCAGGCGGGCGTCAAGGCGAAGCACATCCCGTACAAAGGCGTCGGACCGATGCTCACGGATCTCCTCGGGGGTCAGGTCGATTTCGCCACGGCCGCGCTGCCATCGGTGCAGCAGCACATCAAAAGCGGTGCCCTGCGTGCGATCGGCGTCGGCGCGCCACAGCGCGTAGCCGCAGCGCCCGAAATTCCGACGATGCTCGAGCAGGGCATGCCGAACTACCTGGTCGAAGGCTGGTTCGCCGTGATCGGTCCGGCGAAGATGCCCCCGCCGCTCGTCAGCAGGATCAATGCTGCGATCAAGGAAACCTTCGCCTCGCCCGACGTCAAGGACGCGATGGCGAAGCAGGGCAACGCGATCGACGTCAGCACGCCCGAATACGCGGCCAGGTTCTTCCCCGCCGAGCTTGCGAAATACGCCGCGCTCGTGAAAAAGGCCGGCGTCGAGTTGCAGTGACGCGTGCGCGGCTTTCGCGCCGCTAGAGGCGCATGCCGCCCTTGGCGGGCCGCTTCGCGGCGACCGCCACTGCTTCGACGGAGAGCGTGAATGTCCGCTGCTCGTTCGGCCCCATCGCGCCCACCCCAATCAGCTTGCGCGCGATTTCCTGCCCGCGGTCGTTGCGTATCGACACCACGACCGTGTATTCCCACGGATCGCCCTCCGCCGGATGCCGAATGCTGCCTTCGATGCAGAGCGGCGTGAGCGCAGGCACCTGCGATGCATCGTCGCGCGCGTCGAAGCGCAGGTAATGGCGGCAGGACGGACAGACACCGGCCGTCTCGAGAATCGTCTCCCGGCAATGCGGACACTGACGGGTTGCCCCCGGGGTGCCCGGGCGCACGCTGCTCATGTACGTGCAACGGCCTCCGCGGCGCCGTGAACGATGCCGTGCTTGCTGGCTTTGACGGCTTTCACGTCGTCCCATCCGAACTCGGCCTGGCCGCGCACGCGCGCACCCGCCGCGACGGTGAGCGATCCCGCCTTCAGGTCGCCGAGCACAACGCCGGTATCGAGAAGATTGACGAGCGAGGCCTGCTCGACGTTGCCTTCGAGTTCGCCGGCGATCGTCACCTTGTCCGCGCGAACGCTCCCTGTCAGCTTCGCCCCGGCTTCGATCGTGAGGTCTCCCTGCACGTTGACGTCGCCCTTGAATCTGCCTGCAATGCGGACGCTGCCGCCGCCCTCGATCTTGCCTTCAATCGTGAGGTCGGACGCGATCACCGATTCCTTGCGCGGCGCGCCAATATCCGGGCGTGCAACCGGTGTGGTGGGCGCGGGCGTGAGCTCCGGCCGCGAAGGCGCGTCGTAACGCTGGGGTTCGCGGGGTTCGGGCGTCGGCGTCGGCCGGGTAGCCGTGTTGTCTTTCCAGAGGGACATGATGGGACTCTTTGGGCGGTTGGGGCTTGTCAGGCTAGCGCGAAAGGAGCCGTCAGGCAACGGAATCGCGCGTAAGGCGGCAGGGCTGCTGTTGCTTTTTTATCAAAGACCGCCACGGACCGGCCCATCTAATCGCATATCGAGAGCTTATATGCCAACGTCAACGAAGCCGAGTCAACGCCCGTCCGTGACAGCCGGAGCGAGTGCGCCCCTTCGACGAAGGCGACCACACCATCGGCTGCGTTGGTGGAAGAGGAGCACCGAAATCGTGTGGATACGGACATACAACCATGTTTGACTCAAACCTCTGCGATGGAAGTGGTTTGCCCCCACCCACGCTACACGGTCCCGGTATGCGAAGCGGTGCTTGGACCCGACTCCGGTACGGTCGAAGTCAGCGATGAGCACGCCCGGCAGCGTCGAAGACGACGCCCTCGCTAAAAGCTACAACGACGTCCCGTACACGAGCTCTCCCGATCCCGCGCGCCATCCGGACCGGCTCGCCACGATGGGGATGCTGTTCGGTCTCGACGTTGCACCGATGGACACGTGCCGCGTCCTGGAATTCGCGTGCGGTGACGGCTCGAACCTCGTCCCCGTAGCGGCGTTGTTGCCGAATGCGAGCTTCGTCGGCTTCGACTTCGCCGCGCAGCCGATTGCGCGTGCGCGCCAGATGACGGAGGCACTCGGCCTCGCCAACGTCCGCTTGCTCGAGCGCGATCTGCGCGACCTGCCGGAAGATCTCGGCACGTTCGACTACATCATCGTGCACGGTTTGTATTCGTGGCTGCCGTCGGAGGTGCGCGTGCACCTGATGCCGCGCATCGCACGGCACCTGGCTCCCGCAGGCGTCGCGTTCGTGAGTTACAACGCGCTGCCGGGATCACACCTGCGGGCGATCGCGTGGGACATGCTTGCGTATCACACCCGGGAGATTTCGGACAAGCGTTCGAAGCTTGCGGCAGCGCGGGAAATCCTGAATCTGGCCGGCATGCCGGCAAGCGGTGACGATTCGCTGCTTCAGGCGCTCCGTGCTGATCTGCGCAAGACCGCACAGGGCAGCGATTCCTCGCTCGCGCACGATGATCTCGCGCAATTCAACCACGCCGTTCACTTCGACGCGTTCGTCGACGAGGCTAAAGGCGCCGGACTCGCGTTTCTTTCCGAAGCGCACCCATCGTCGAGTACGGGCATGGGCCTCGCACCCGCTGTACGGAAGATGCTCGCCGGCCTCGATCGTCACGCGCGCGAGCAGTATCTCGACTTCCTCCATTTCCGCCACTACCGGGAGTCGCTGCTCTGTCGTGCCACCGCATTGTCCCAATCCACGATCGATCCCTCGCGTGCACGGAACCTCCACGCGGTGGCGTCCCTGGAATTGCGACGTGCGGCAGCGACCGGCTCGCAACGTCCTCCAGCCGATGCGGACGTCGCAGCCGTGAGCAGGCTGCTGCTCGCGTGCTGGCCACACGCGGTGCCCGTTAAGGAGATCGGGAGATCGTGCAGAGTGGCCCTGCAGCCGGGATCGCACCACGTTTTTCTGAAGCCGGTCGAGCAGGTGGTTATCGACATGCAGGCCGCAGCCCTGCTGGATCTCCGAAGCACGACCCCGAAGGTGGCCGCGAGTGCAGGCGAGTGGCCGGAGGCGCTGCCGGCGGCTCGCTGGCTCGCGGGCGAGCACACCGTCGTCCCCAGTGCCTATCACGAGGCAATACGATTCCCGGACGCTACGGGACGCCGGCTGCTCGCGCTGCTCGATGGAACCAAGACGCGGCCGGAGCTCGCGGCTTCGATGGGCGGACCGTTCGCCGTGCCGGGCGGAAGCGCCCGACTGGAGCACGCGCTCGAGGTCTTAGCGAAGAAGGCGCTGCTGGTCGCATAACGAGCCCATCGCCCACGCGCGGACAGACGCTTGCATCGGATGATGCGCGAACCAGGACGAAGCTAGTGGCAGGCGCTGCGGACGATCGGCGGCCGCCCCACCGCGGACCGCGCGCCTGCTATGCAACAGCCGGCTTGTCTGCGAGCCGCGCGGCGCGCGCCCGCAACGTCGATGCGACGAGCTCGGCGACCTCCGGCCGTGGCGCGTTGTCTATGATCCCCGCGATGCCGAGCGAGCGCAGGTGATCCGTCAGCGTCGCGTTCTCGCGCACTTCGGGCGGCAGCGTGAAGATGATCGCCGGAGGTTCGATGGGCACGCGCTCGTGTGCGAGCAACATGCGGTGAAGCTGCACGAGCGCGACGCCGTCCTTGGCGGGCAGGTCGAGTTCCAGCAAGAGCAAGTCGAACCGCATGCTCTCGAGCTTTGAGAGCGCGGCGTCGCCATCGGCCGCTTCCAGCACAGCCGTGTCTTCCGCTTCGATCAGCGTCCGCAGTACGTGACGAACGTCGCTGCGCTGGTGCGCGATCAATACGCGCCACCTGGGCCCGGCCTGCAGCTGAATGACGTTCGAATGCGTCATCAACATCCGTGGGCGAACGTCGGAATACGCCCGGTGCAGGCTATTCGACGAACGTTGGTGCGGCGATCGGACCGCTGCCGGCGACATTTTGGTGCCGGCGGGCGCAAAGCCGCTAATGATCGCCGAACCGAGTCGCAAAGCCAATGAGAAAAGTGACAGGCGGGCCCGCGGCGAGTTCATTGGGTTCGCGCGCCCCTCTGCACCCCGGAGCCCGAAGAAGGCCGTGCCATCGCTACGGCATACCGGCGGCGGCGCGCGATGATGCGGTGCAGCGCATCCACCCCGGAAGGCGTGCTGGCATGATATTGCGCTTACGCCGCCCGCCTTCCGGCTTGCCCCGCACGCAAGGGTTGCGTGAAGAGCGTCAACCGGATATGACGGACCTTGGTAAAACGGGCGGCGCGGCAGGCGAAGGGGGCGTAGATGAGTGCGGCTTTCAACTTCGATCTCGGCGAGACGATGGACATGCTGCGCGACACGGTGCAGAGCTTTGCGCAGAACGAGAT